>CANHYD010000016.1 GCA_947464705.1 Verrucomicrobiota bacterium
GCCGATTGGACTCTTCGAGCGCTCCCAAGCCCGTGACCCCGAGATCGCGGACGGACCCGCAGACCCGGGGGGCGAATGATCTTCGGGCGTGATTCAAACACCTCAACCCCGGTACCTTTTCCACATCGATGAGTATCCTCGACACCATTGTCGCGCAGAAGCGCGTGGAGGTTGGCCTCTTGCCGGCAGGACCCGTGGCCGCTTTTCAGCTTCGTCAGGCCATCCAGCAGCGCGGCTCCGGCATCCGGGACTTCACAGCCGCCCTGGTCACTCCGCGACGGGGAGATATCGCGTTGATCGCTGAGGTCAAGAAGGCTTCGCCGAGCTTGGGAGTGATCTGCCCGGATTTTGATCCGGTCCGGATCGCCAAAGAATACGAGGCCGCCGGAGCGAGTTGCCTCTCGGTGCTGACCGACGAACGGTTCTTTCAAGGATCCCTCGAGTACCTCAAGGCCATCCGAGGGGCTGTGGCGCTGCCGCTGCTACGCAAGGACTTCATCATTGATGAGCGGCAAATCCTTGAGGCCATCGAATGGGGTGCTGACGCGATTTTGCTGATTGTTTCCATTCTCTCCGACGAACAGCTGTCCCATTTCCACAGCCTCGCCGATGCGGCCGGACTCACCGCCCTGGTCGAAGTTCATGACGAGGCAGAACTCGAGCGAGCGCTGCGCTGTGGTGCCCGTGTTGTGGGGGTCAACAATCGGGATCTCAAGACCTTCCAAGTGAATCTCGGCACGACGGAGACTCTGGCCAAGAGACTCTTCGCGGCATCCGACTCCACCCGGCGAATCCTCGTCGGAGAAAGCGGGATCCATCAGAGGGCGGATGTCGAGCGTCTCCGAACGGCAGGCTGCCATGCCATCCTCGTCGGAGAATCGCTCATGAAGAGCGGCCAAATTTCGGCCAAAGTCGCCGAGCTCATCCAAGCCTGACCCCTCAGATCCACCCTTCAAAGGCTGCCGTTAAGCCCATCGACTCCGTGCAGGAAGGCCCCGATTCCTTCTGCAAAAGGTATCGACCGGATCTGGAAATCGCGCTCGGCCGCCTCGGGGTTTCCGACGTTATCCTCCTCGAGCATCAGAATCTGATCCCGACTCAAGGGGGCTGGCCGTCGCAGGATTCGGGGAAATACCTGCTCCAGAACCGCGGTCGGATACCAAGCCAGCGAACGGGGTATACGCGCTATCAAACGACGGCGCCGAGTGACCCGCAGGATGGCCTGCAATACCTGCGGCAGCGTGAGTCGGTCGGGACCGCACAAGTCGTAGGTTTGGTGGACCGCATCTTTCGAATTGAGTGCCCGCGCAAAGGCTTGGGCCACGCCCTCGACCGACACCGGTTGCAACAAGGCCGTCCCTTGACCGATCACCGGCAGGACCGGAGACCAGCGACTCATCCGGGCGAACAAGTTCACAAACCCATCACCGGGACCGTAGATCACCGAAGGCCGGAAAACCGTCCAGTCTAGACCGGAAGCCCTGACGGCTTCCTCAGCCGCCCACTTGGTTTGGTGATACCGAGAGACCGCCGACGGCCGGGTTCCCAGGGCACTCATGTGGACCATTCGGCGCACGCCACAAGCCAGTGCAGCTTCGACGACTCGAAGCGTTCCCTCCTGATGGACGCGTTCAAAGGTCTGGTCACCGATTTCGCCGATGATGCCGACCAAGTGGATCACAGCATCGCAGCCTTGCAGGGCCCGTCGGAGATCCTCCGGACACAGCACCGAACCCCTCACGGACTCCATAGAGCCATTCGGGGTATCCAAAGCCTGCGAGCGGTTCCCGCGGGCCATGCGTCGCACTGAATGCCCCTCACGGACCACCGCCTCGCAAACGGCACGTCCAACAAAACCGGTGGCACCCGTGATCAAGACCCTCATGTGCCTCCAGATTCACTCGTATCGGCCGTGGCGTCCAATCGGGACTCCCGGTTTCCGGCCTTCAGGAGACGGGCTCAGCTCTCATCGACTCGAAGAGGCCCTCCCAACGGCGTTGAAAGGGCAATCTCCAGAACGTGGCCCATAAGATCGACCGAACATCCGCTCGCGAGATCTTAACGCGCCGGCCGGCATCCAAAACGCCTGGCTCCCGCAACCGTCGGAGTGTCTGCAAACCGATCAAAATCGGCCAAGCACAGGCCAGTCGGACGCGAACCTGATTGGGGGGAATGCTTCGGACGTAATTCCACCCGGCTGCCAAATGCCCCTCGGCCTGGTGCAACCACCGATTGTACATCGGACGCAAACGGTCCTCGACAGCCGGATCCAGAAGGTCTGCCGGCACCAAGCCCTCACGGGCCAACTCATCGCACGGAAGATAACACCGGCCCGCCTGAAGGTCCTTGGGCAGATCCCGCAGGATATTGATCAACTGGAGACCCTTGCCGAAACGGATGCCATCGGCTTGGAATGCCGCGTCATCGAGTGAGGCGGCCGGAAACAGTTGGTTGCGGCAAACGCGGGTCCAGAACTCACCCACGCAACCGGCCACCCGATAGGTGTAGTCTTCGAGCGCCTCGGCGTTGGGCAACGCCACGACGCCCTGCCCCGGCCGAATCGCGCCGAAGCGATCCAGATCCAAAATCTGACCGCCGACAATCGTTTCCAAGACGGTGCGGATGCACTCCTTCTGCCACACCTGCGAGTGGTCCAAAACCTCCAAGGCCTCCGGGATCCGTTGCAACAGCACTCGCTCAGCGTCGGTGACCTCCGGGCTATGGACGTCAAAGGCTCCCCATTGAGGAGACTCTGCCTGAGCGTCGAGGATCCGGTCCCGGAGCGATTCCAGAGCGCGGCGACGCACGTCCACCGGAACCGAGGACGCATCGGCTAGCGTATCGGTGGCGCGAGCGAGCAAATACGCCAACCCGATGGGGGTTCGCACTCGTGAGGGGAGAACCCGCAACGTGAGATAAAACGAGCGAGAAACATCCCTCAAGAGGGTCGTCAATAAAACTGGGGAACCAACGGCTCCAGACATCGTCTGCAAATGCAAACAGAGTGCCGTTGGATTGACCAGTCACGGACTTGTGCTCATTCACAATGAGTTTCCATCCCTGCCGCCGCTGCGACAGATCAGGAGATCTAGGGCTTCCATCCTTCTCAAGTGCTTACAGTTCCGGAGGCGAACCATCCGCCGGATCCGACGTTCCGGGCTTGAAAACACAGTCGTGATCATCTCAGCGTCCGCGCATGGCCAGCCTCAATCCTCAACCCGGACGCCCGCCTGGCTCGGAGGACGAGGTCATCACTCAGGCCCTGCGCCGTTCGCTGGCCGTCCTCATCCTGTTGTGTGTTGTCGCGGCGGCCGCTGTTTGGTGGCTCCAACGTCGCCCCACAACTTCTGCGACGGTGTTGACTCCCATCCAAAGTCCCGTGGCCCACGATTCCGGTCGTGGACCACGGCCTCCTTCCATCCGGTTCACCGACATCACCCGAGAGGCCGGAATCCGCTTCACGCACCGCAATGGAGCGCAGGGGAACAAACTCTTGCCGGAGACCCTGGGCGGCGGCGTGGCCTGCTTCGATCTGGACGGGGATGGCGATGCAGACCTCTTATTCGTCAATGGAACGGAATGGCCAGATGCAGCCAACCGCCCAACCACGTCCACCACTGCAGCCCTGTACCGGAACGACACCGCGCCGGGCGAACCCATCCGTTTTACCGACATCACGGCCGGCTCAGGCTTGGATGTCCCATTCTACGGCATGGGTGTGGCCTGCGGAGATTTTGACGGCGATTCCCGCACCGACGTGTTGCTGACCGGACTCGGGGGAGTTCGCTTGTTTCGCAATCTCGGAGCGGGACATTTTGCGGACATCACGGCCCCGAGCGGCTTGCCTGCCTCGTCTTCCGACTGGTCCACAGCGGCCGCTTGGTTTGACCTCGATCGGGATGGGGACCTCGACCTCTTCGTCGGGCATTATGTCGAGTGGTCGCCCCAGATGGATCGGGAGGTGAACAACCAACTCGTGGGTGTCGGCCGCGCCTATGGGCGCCCCTGGCTCTTTCCCGGCACCTTCCCCGCCCTTTACCGGAATGACGGTTCCAAGGCTCCGGGTGCCCTGCCCCATTTCACGGAGATCTCCGCCCGCAGCGGGCTTCGCATCCAGAATCCGGCCACAGGGTTGCCCATGGCCAAGACCCTCGCTGTGGCCCCGATCGATTTGAATGACGACGGTTGGATGGACCTCGTGGTGGCCAATGACACCGTCCAAAACTTCGTCTTCACCAACCGGCATGATGGGACCTTCCAAGAAGTCGGGGCCCAGAGCGGCGTGGCCTTCGATGCTTATGGTCAGACCCGTGGGGCCATGGGCATCGACGCAGCACGCTTTCGCCCGGATCGAGCACTGGGGATCGCCATCGGCAATTTCGCCAACGAAATGAATGCCCTCTATGTGGCCCAACCAACCAAAGACACCCTGGTGTTCGCCGATGAGGCCATCACCGAAGGCCTCGGACCGGCCAGCCGATTGCTTCTCAAGTTCGGACTCTTCTTCTTCGACTACGACTTGGATGGCCGGCTGGATGTTCTCACCACCAATGGACACATCGAAGAGGAGATCGAGAAGGTGCAGGCCAATGTCCACTACCGGCAGCCCGCCCAACTCTTCTGGAACGGCGGAGGCAATCAGACCTTCATCAACGCTACAGCCGCAGAAGCGGGTGAAGACCTTTTCCAACCCATCGTGGGTCGCGGGTCGGCCTATGCGGATTTCGATCGGGATGGAGACCTCGACGTGGTCATGACCCAAATTCAGGGACCTCCACTACTGCTCCGCAATGACCAAGCCCTGGGCAATCACTGGGTCCGACTGCAAGTGATCGGGCGGGGCGGTAATTCTGATGCCATCGGAGCGTGGATCCACCTATGGACCGAGGATGGTCGCCGCATCTCGCGTCAGGTCATGCCCACCAAGAGCTACCTCTCGCAAAGTGAACTGCCCATCAACATCGGCCTGGGACGCAGCAAAATCTCCGAGGCTCGAATTCGATGGCCGGACGGTCACGAGGCCTCCTTCACTGCGCCGCTCCAACAAACAACGATCCTCCGCCAAGACTAAATCCCTCGGGAGAATTTTCCTGGGAGAAGACGATTTCCGGCCTTCGACAAGAAACCCCCTCTCGGAACGAGCCTGAACTGAAGTGCCCTCAACCTAAAAAAACGGCGCGGAAAACTCCGCGCCGTTTTTGATTTAAACTGGATCGAAATGGAACCAACCGATCAGACCGATTTGCTCGTTGCCGAAGTAGCCTTCTTGTCAGCGGGCTCATCGGCCGACTTATTCCGATAGTGCGAGGAGTAGTATCGGTTCTGGTAGTAGTGGTAGCTGTAGTAGTACGAGTCCTTGCCTTCGAAATCGATGTCGTTCAGCACCAAGCCCACTAGGTGAATGCCCGAGTCCTGAATTCGTTGAATGGACCGCAACGCGTGCTCGCGACGGATCTTGTTGAACTTGGTCACGAACACCATGCCATCGGCCATGGCACCCACGATGAGCGGGTCCGAGACCGCCGACACCGGCGGGCAATCCAGAACCACCCGGTCGTACCGACGCGATGCCTCTTCGAGGAAGCGCACCATGCGGTTGGAACCAATGAGTTCGGAGGGGTTGGGCGGTACCGCACCGCAGCAAATCACGTCGAGATTGGGAACCTCGGTGGTGTGGATGAATTCGCTGATGTTGTCGGTCCGGCCCGCGAGGTACGCGGAAAGGCCCACCGGACTCTGCAATTGGAAAGCCTTGTGGACCGACGGACGACGGAGATCGGCATCGACCAACAGCGTCTTGAGTCCGGTTTGCGAGGTGACGATCGCGAAGTTGGAGGCCACCAAGGATTTGCCCTCGGAAGGGATCGTACTGGTGAAGGCCATGACCCGGAGTTTGTCGGCGTTCTTGGCCAGAGAGATAGCCGCACGCAGGGTTCGGAAACCCTCGGCCGGGCTGGAAGTCGGGTGCAGGTGCGACTGGAGGTCGCGCTCCACAATGCTGATCGACTTGATATTGGGGATATAGCCCAAGAACGGAAGGTGCAGGATGTTTTCCACGTCCTCCTGACTCTTGATGGAGTCGTCGAGGAAGTTGAAGAACAGAGCCAGACCCAAAGCCACCGCCAGACCGCCCACAACACTGCCCACAAAGATCAGGGGTTTGTTGGGGCTCACCGGCTTGAGCGGAGCGAAGGCCGGATCTTGGACCTTCATGTTCTGGAGGAGATCTTTGGTCCCGATGTCGAAGTCCTTCGCCTTGGTCAGGATGGTCTGGTAGAAACCCTCCACGCGCTTGAGCTGCTGCTCCATGATGTCGTAACCGATCTTTGCCTCATCGAGGGCGAAGACGCGCTCCACCGACTCTTTGTACTTCCGCAAGGCTTCGGCCTCCCGGCTCTTCTCCAACTCGGCCACCTGGAAAATGGCTTGAAGGGCCCGCTCGGACTCATCACGCAACTTCTGGGAGTCGGCCTGCAACTGGGTCGCCGGTTGGATAACCCGAGGGTGGCGCTCTCGGTACTTGGTCCGAAGGCCGGCGAGCTTGGAGCTGTTCTCGTTGACCTGCTTGCGCAAGAAGGCCACCTGCTCATCCTTGGCCAAAGGACCAAAGTCGATGATGTCTTTCCCAGCAGCGACCCACTCCTGAGCTTGCTGGGCGGTTTGTTTGGCCACATCGGCCGTTGAACGCAGGGTTTCGTAGGCGGTCTTCAGATCGCGCATCGTGGCCGCGTCGATGTTTTGCTCATCCTTCAGTGAAACCATCCCCTTGTCCTTGCGGTACTTCTGCAATTGGCTCTGGAGCGTCTTCAACTCGACCTCCTTACCCGTGGCCTCTTGTTCTAGGATCTTGAGCCCCTGAAGCGCCTTGTCTTTCTTGTCGTCCAAGTTCCGCTGCAAGAAGACCTTGAGCATCGTATCCGCGATCCGTTGGGCTTGATCGCCTTTGGGATGGGTCACCTGCACTTCCACCAACCGGCTCAGACGGATCGGAACAATTTTAATGTCCCGAGTCACGGCCGTGACTTTGTCGACAGCCTTCGTGTAGCGCTCATCCTCGGTGTCGAGCTTGAGCTTGTTCATCACCTCCAGAATCAGGCTGCGGCTTTCCAGATTCCGGTACTGGGTCGTCAGGTAGTTCTGATCTTGGTTGCCCAGAGCTAGGCTGTTCAGGTTCAGCACGCCTTGGTTTTCCGGATCGATTTGGAGCCGGGCAATGGCTCGGAACATGGGAGTCGCCTGAAACGCGTAGAGCACTCCGGCGATGATGCACACCGACCAGGTCGCCACGATGAGCCACCGGCGCTCCAGGATGACATGCCAATACTGCCTCAGATTGATGGAGGGATCTGCTCCGCCCATCGAATTCCCCTGCTGGGGTTGAAATTGGTCCTCCATGATAAATCAAATAAACAAATTAAAGGATGCTCTCCCGGACCTCCAACGTGTCATCGGGTTCGATCATCACCCGCTCACCCTGCGCATAAAGTTTGTCCAACTGCTTCTTGGAATAGGTGGTCACCTGCCCCTTGCGACGCAGGATGATCTTGCCTTGGTCGGCACGCGGGCTGAAACCGCCACCCAATGCGATGGCATCCATGATGTCGATCGGGCGTTCCGCGGGAATCTCTTTGCGACCCTGCATGACGAAGCTGCCCGTGATGTTGATGAAGTGCTTCACGTACTCGGAAACCTCCACCGAGATGGCTGGCTTGATGATGTAGTCTTTGTCGAGCATCGTGTAGAGCTGCTGACGGACCTCAGCCACGGTCTTGTTGGTCACGACCACCGGATCGAGCAGCCAGTAGGTGACCTTGCCGTCCGTGGGCACCCGGAGGTTCTGCTTCATGTCCAATTCTTCGGCGACATTGATCACCAGAACATCTCCCGGGACGATTCGACGGACTGAATCCTGGGCCAGGGCCAACCCCCCAACCAACAAACAGGACAGACAAAGATTCAAATGCCATTTCATAATCAATAACCGATCTGCACACCCACCATCACTCGGTGGGCATCATAGGTGGGTAGAAACACATCCTTCAATCCGGCATCCGCATAATTGATGGAATAGTTCTCGTAGGAGTAATTGAGTCCAAACTTCAGCCAACGCCGCGGCATGTAGGAGATTCCGCCAGACAGCGACAGCATGGAGTCGTCGCGCTTGTAGTCGACGGTGCGCAGACTCAGCGACCTCAGGGATGTGCCGGCAATGGGCTCGTAAGCGGCCCCGAAGCCAGTGAGACTGTCGAATGCGCCCCCTTGGTACGAAACACCCGCCGTGGCCATCCAAGTGCCGGTCGTGCCCAGCATCTGCTGGACATTGAGCGCCGTCGTGTCGTAGGTGACGCCTTGACGCGCGATCTGGGCGGCATTGTCGGTGCGCCGCGTGTAGGCCAACGAAAACTTGGTCGTCTCTCGGAAGGCATAGCTCACCGAGATGTTCGCGGCTGGAATGGAAAAGGAAGCACCAGGGATGTCGGGGAAATCGCGAATTTCGTAACCGCCACCAATCGTGCCCTCCAAACGCTCTGTGAACTGGCCGCGAACTCCGACAAAGCCGCCGTACACGTGAGAAGTCGGGATGAAACCGAGCGCCGAGGTGCCTCGGATGAAATCTGTGAGACCGTAGCCGCCCTCGACGAACACGGAGAGCCGTTCGGTCGGCTTGTAGCTGGCTCCCAGATTGGCTCGCCAACCATCGTTGCCGTACAAATTTACCTTTTCGAAGTTGATGTAGTTCCGGGAGCCGCTGACATAGACGTCCGTCTTTTCGGAGCTGTCGTACGTGACACGGCCCGACGTGGTGTGAGTCCAGCGATCGACCAAGGTATTACCCAGGTTCACCCAACCTCCCATGAACGAGGAAACAAACTCCGTGGAATGGCTTCCCTCCATCCGCAGGCGGCTTTGATTGTCGTACTTGCCCGCCACCTGGATGCGGTGCATCGGTGCCGGAGCGACCCCCAAATCAAAATACCGGGCATTGTCGCTCTGATACTGCAAGTTGAGGTAATTCTCCTCTTCCGAACCCACTTGAAAACTGACGCCGGGCGACACGGTGCCGATCAGATCGGCCACACGCGGGTTGAGCGTGAATCGATTGGTCTGGAAGCCCGCCAGAATGCCCGTGGCCGTCGCCGGAGCGTTGGGAGGAGTGGGCACCGTCAATGGGGGATAGACCGACGACGCGAAAACGGGCGACGACGCGATCCGCTGATTCAGGGACGCATCGTTGTAGATCTGGTACTGGAGGGCCCCCGAGTAGGGCTGGGAAAGCTGACCAAACGACGGCCGATAAACGTAGCCACCGTTCACATCGAACACGTTGTAAGTGGGCGTCCGTGGATCGACGTACTCGATGGTCCCCACGTCGGACGCCGAGAAGATGTTGTTGTTGTACATCATGTTGATGTCCAACTGAGGTCGGATGCGCACTCCCTGAACCTCGTAGCTCATCCACCGGTCGACTTGGTAGGCTTCAACCCCCGAGGCATCGGCACACAGCCCACTTGCAGGCAACAGAGCCAGCACCACAGCGACACGGAACGCCGTTTCCGGTTCAGGGATCTTTGGTGAATGCATGCCTCGAGTTGTACCTGTTGTCGATGCCATCAGCAGTCGGGCGGGACACTCCGGGCTCCGTGTGAACTGAAAAACCGAATGCCCTGACGCCCTCTGAAAACGGACTCATCGCTGAGCGATAAAAGTCACCGAATCACGGCGGGGTGTAAAACCCATAATTCCCCATGACCCACACTAATATTTGTAACGCCCGCCCATTTTGGGGCCTCTGCCCCGGACACGCCGAAACGCCACGTCCGGCACTGCTTGAACCGCCTAGACGCCGGTGGGGCGGTCCAAGTGATCTCCCGGTGTCAACTCGTCGAACCCTTCGAAATCCCCGGGTCGAAGCTCTCGGCTGATACGATGCCCTTCTTCGAACCACTGGCCGAGATCCAAGAGCCGGCAGCGTTCGGAACAGAACGGACCGCTGGGACTTTCCAACCAGGGTCCGCGACGGCGGCACTGGGGACACGGGACTTCGGGCAATGGCTTGGAAGGCTTCATCGATTCAACCAACGCAGCACCCAATTCAGCACCAGACTGAGCACCAAAGAAGTCACCACCGGAAAGTAGAAGGAAAAACCCGGACGTTCGATGACGATGTCACCCGGCAAACCGCCTCGGAGCGGTCGCCACCAACAGAGGATCGCTCCCACCGCCAACAGTGTTCCGCCAATGATCATCAACTGCTTCCCGAGCGCGGCGTTCACAACGTGGAAACAGTGATACAGGGAACGCCCCTCGTCCATCGCCGAGTCGTGGCACCTGGTCTATCCGGCGAGTAATTCCAGGTGATCGAGCCCTTCGAATGCGGGTTTTCTCGGAAATTCCGTGTCGCTCGGCCCCGTACTTGCTAGGTTTTTGGCATCCAAAATCCATGAGCTACGACACAGATCTGCTGCGCGGAATCCTGAAGGCCGCGGTTGAAGGCGGTGCCTCCGACATTCACATCAAGGTGGGCTCCCCCGTGGTGTTCCGCATCAGCCGGCAACTCATCACCATCGACGCGCCGACTCCGACTGAGGAATGGATGGGTAAGATTCTGACCGCCATGGTCCCCCCCCACGCACGCCGGCGAATGGATGAAGAACGCGAAGTGGACTTCAGCTACTACGAGCCCGGGGTCGGCCGTTTCCGCACCAACGTCTTCCAGCAGCGAGGTACCTTTGCTCTGGCCATGCGCTACGTGAAGACTCAGGTCCCCAGCTTCGAAGAGTTGGGACTCTTGCCCATCATCAAGTCGATCGCCGCTGCACCGCGCGGCATCGTGCTGGTGGCCGGAACCACTGGATCCGGCAAGTCCACGACGCTGGCGGCGATGCTCGAGCACATCAACGCCAACTTCAAAAAGCACATCGTCACTCTGGAAGACCCCATCGAGTTTGTCTTCGAAGACAATCAATCGGTCGTCGAACAGCGAGAAATCGGTCTCGACACCGGCAGCTTCCAGGCCGGTTTGAAGCACGTGCTCCGCCAAGATCCCGACATCATCATGGTGGGCGAAATGCGCGACGCCATCTCCTTCCAGGCGGCCATCAGCGCGGCAGACACCGGCCACCTGGTGCTCTCGACGCTGCACACCCAAAACGCCTCGCAATCAATCGGCCGCATCCTCGACTTCTTCAAGCCCGACGAGCGCGAACAGATCCGCCGCCAGCTCGCCGCCACGCTCCGTGCCGTCGTCTGCCAACGCATGGTCGGCACTGTCAACGGTGGGGTCACCCCTTCCCTGGAAGTCCTCATCAATACCCCCACCGTCCGGAAGATGCTCGAGGAAAACCGCCTGGAGAAACTCGGCGCGGCCATCGAGACCGGTCGCGAAGACGGCATGCAGAGCTTCAACCAGGCGCTCTACGACCTGGTGAAGGCCGGCAAGATCAGCGAAAAGGAAGCCCTCGGAAAGGCGACCAACCCGCAAGCCCTCGAGATGATGTTCAAGGGCATCTTCCTCGACGAAGGTCGACGCATCCTCTCCTGACGGCGTCATCCTGCGGTCCTGCGAGGAGCGCGCGGAAAGCGTCGCTCCCCATGGTCCCCCGCTTGGTGCTCCCCTGACCCAGTCCATCAGCCGCGCTGCGGGCGTACTGAGGAGATTGCTTCGACCCGTTGGGGCGGTACGTTTAAATCGTGCTGCCCATCATCGCCATCGGATTGGTGTTCCTCGGATGCGGGATCTTCCTCGCGCACCGGATGTCGAAGCGAGACGACGGGCAGATGCTCGAACCGCGTGACCGCGTGATCGCGTGATCGTCACGCTGGCGATCGTCGCTCTCCTGGCAGCCGCCGGAAAAACCCTCGCTGGCGGAGGGGCCGCGGCGGCCGCCTTCGGTCTTGTCATCGTTATCCCGGCGGGCGTCATTCTGGCCTTCATTTGGTTGCCGGCCGCCGTCGAATCGCTGCTCAGCGGATTGACCGGGGCCATGACCGGTGGCAACCAGCAGGTCGAGGCGAAGCCCTTCTTCTACCGGGCACTGGCCAAGCGCCGGCAGGGTAAGTTTTTGGAGGCACTGGCCGAGATTGACACCGAGTTACTGAAGTTCCCTGGCAACCTCGAAGGCCTGCTGCTGAAGGCCGAGATCCAGTCCGACGACCTCAAAAACCAGGCCGCGGCGACGGGCCTGCTGGAAGAGATCATCCAGACCCCGGATCGACCCCGCCAAGAACGGTTGGCCGGGCAATTCCGCCTGGCCGAACTCCAACTGCACCGCATCCGGGATATCCCCGCGGGCCGAGCGGTGCTCGAACAGATCCTCGAAGAAAACCCGGACACCGAGGCGGCCCACACCGCACGGCAGCACCTGGCCCACCTGCCCGGCGCGGATGCCGATGCACTCATGGGGCGCAAGAAGCTGGTGGTGGTGCACCATGAGACCTCGCTCGGGCTCACCGAAGACCTTGGGGCCAGCGCCCTGCCCCAGGAAAACTGGACTGAGCGTGCGCAGGAATGGGTCACGCATCTCGATGCCCACCCCAACGACTGGGAAGCCCGCGAGAAACTCGCCACGATTTACGCCGATCAATTCCAGCGCATCCCCCTGGCCATCGACCAGGTACGGTTGCTCATCGACCAGCCAGGCCAACCCGCCAAGCGCATCGTTGGCTGGCTCAACCGCATCGCCGACCTCGAGCTGCGGGCCCAGACCGGCGTCGAAGCGGCCCGCGCCGCCCTCGAAGAGATACGCTCCCGGTATCCCGAGAGTCCCTGGTCCGACCAGGCGGCCCTCCGGCTGGCCACCCTGGGTCGGGCCGAGCGGTCTCACACTCCGACCCCGACCCTGAAACTCGGCGTCTACGAGCAGAACATCGGCCTCAAGCGCGGTTCCGCCGAAATCCCCAATCCCGACCCCGACGCCGCAGCAGACCGTTGAAATTGCCCAGCCCCCCCCGGCCCACAGCTCGCCGCTCGCCAACCTACGCCCCCGACCCGCCCACTGTCGTCTCACAGCCCGCACCCCCAGAGTTCCACCGCGTTCCCAGACTACCCGTCCTGAGACGGATCATCGAAACAAACCCAAGGCCGAGTCGCACCGCTATTGCATCCCGAGCCGCCCCTCGTCATTCTGGATCCGTCTACTCGACCGTGCACCGGTAGCTCAATTGGATAGAGCTTCTGACTTCGGATCAGAAGGTTGCAGGTTCAAGTCCTGCCCGGTGTACCACGGCTTTTATTGGGGTTTTTGAGGGTTTCACTGCTGTTGGAACCAAGTCTTCAGGATGGCTGTTTGCAAACTGCTACCACCGGTTGCGTCGCAGAAGCCCTTTAACCGTCGTCGGTGTTTGCCCAGCGCCTACCACCGCCCTGATCTCCATCCCCTCGACGCTACGCCTCGCCGGCCGGCCGGGTGCCCCAGGAGACCGCCTCATAGGCCAACCAACCTAGGGGCCCGACCATCAACACCAGCACCAGCAACGGGCTCACCCAGCGGAAGGATTGCGACCTCCGGACGGCGCTCCGCCAGATCACCGTGCCGACGAAGAGATCGAAACAGAGGTAGTGAATCCAACCGGCAGCCGCGCCGCTCGGAGAACCGAGCAGGGCCTGCACGCCTACCAGCGTCGGACGCGTGAGCACCGCCAAGGCCCCGGGGTCAGCCAAGACCGCCGGGACCACCGTCAGAACGTAGAACAGGGCGAACAGGTGCGGTGGTCCCAACCGAGGATGACCGAAGATCCGGCGTGTCCAGGAGGCACGCGGAAAGACGATCAAAAGGGCCCAGCACGGAAGCACCAGCAGGTTGGCCCAATCAAAGAGGTTGTTGGTGAGGTTCACGCGGCCAACCCCTTTCTGTGACGCCCGAGGATCATCGATAGGACGGTGCCCACCAAAACGCCCAGGGCCACCCACAAGCCCACCTGGAACACTCCCGGATGGAGGAAACTGTGCCCGGAGAACGCCTGAACTAGGGTCAGCAACCAGACTCCTCCGAAGAGCATCCCGACCACGGCCATCTGCCGGACAGACCCATCGTCATCCATGGGCACGCCCAGCCGCTTGACCAGGAACGCCAGCAGCACCATTGCCTGGATCGCGTGCATTCCGACAAAATGGGGCACGCGCAAATCACCCGATTCGAGGCTCCACCCGGTGAGGGGCCAGATCCGTGTGGTGCCCTCTTCGGAGCCGACGAAATGCGACCCTAGGATTCGGGGCCTCCCATCGGCGTCTGCCTGTCGCTGTTGCGCGGGGGTCGGGCGGCCCATGCTGTAACCCAGGAATGCGGCAGCCACGAAGACGGCGATGCCCCAGCGCAAGACCGTCCGTTCCGCCCGCGCCCATCGGGAGGCGGCGCCGGTGGCAGTAAATCCCGCGACTCCGATGGCAATGACCACACCAATGATCACCGTGCCCATGATGGCGAACAACCCCGTGTCGACCGGCGTTGAGTGGTTGAAATGGCTACGGACACCACGGGCCGCCTGGCCGCAGATGATCACCATCTCGATCAGAAAACCGAAAGCAATGACCGCACGGCAGGCATCCAATCTCCGAGATCCGAGACCGGACTTCCGGATCACCCACTCGACCGTTGCCGCCGCGATGGCCGACGAAAGGAAGAATTTGGTCGGCTTCAACCACAACGGCTCCCCAGCCAGAATTCGCCCATCCAACTTCAGGAGCACGGCCGTGACCACAGCTCCTAAAAAAGCCATCAGCGCGTACCCGATGAGGACC
>CANHYD010000017.1 GCA_947464705.1 Verrucomicrobiota bacterium
CCGGGTCCAGGGCCTCTTGGACTCCATGGCCCAGGAGGTGGAATCGGAGGTCCCGCGCCATGCGGCCCGCTGGTCGAGCCTCGGCGGCATGAGTGCCTCCGGACGCGCCTCGGCCTTGGCCGACATGAAGAAGTTCATCGATGCCCGTTCCGATGGATTCCTGGCCGAGATCCAAAGCCGGCTCAGCCTGTCCCCCGCTGTCGCGGTAACCCTCGGAGTCAGCGGCCCGCAGCACGGACGGATCCTTGTCGAGGGCGTGCCCACCGAGCCGGGAGTCCACCGACTCTTCCCCGGAATTCCGCTGACGTTGACCGCCGAGGCGGCACCGGGTTTTCGTTTCGTTCGCTGGAACGGCACCGCAGGCGATCTCGCCACCACGGCCACCACCACACGGGTGCTGACCGGCACTACCACCCTCACGGCCGAGTTCGCCCCGTCCGAAGAACGGATGATCGGCGGCATCCTCCAGGCGACGACTTCCCTGGTGGCCGGGGCCACCTACTCGCTGGATTCTGACCTCATCATCCCGCCTGGCCTCGCCCTCAATGTCCCTGCGGGCATCACGCTGCACATGCCAAGTGGCCGCCATCTGCGGGTCCAGGGCGCTCTGAACGTGGAAGGCAGTGCTGCGGCCCCGGTGCGCATCCTCGGCCGTGACGGGGCACGCTGGGGCGGCATCAGTTTTGAGAATCCAGACGCGCCCAGCGCGCTGCGCCACCTCGTGATTCGCCAGGCGACGCGCGGGGCCAACCCGGTGGTCTACCCCTCGGCGATCTCCGGACTCAACGCCACCCTGCTCATCGAACACCTGGATATCGATCGCTGCGACGGCCCGATCTTTTGCCGCGGTGGCTCCATCATCCTGCGTCACAGCCGACTCCACACGCCCTACACCGGCGACTGCATCAACGTGAAACGTGGCGCTGCGCTCATCGAGGACAGCGACTTCATCGGGAACAACGCCCCGGACACCGATGCGATCGACTACGATGGCGTCTTGGGAGGCATCATCCGGAACAGCCGCATCCATCGGTTCCAGGGGCCCAATTGCGACGGCATCGACATTGGCGAAGAGGCCCAAGACATCCTCATCGAAAACAACCGCATCTACTTCAATTCCGACAAAGGCGTCTCCGTGGGCCAGGGCTCCACGGTGCTCCTGAAGAACAACCTGGTGGTTGGCTGCGCCCTGGGCGTGGGAGTGAAAGATGCCGGATCGCGGGCCATCGTGGACCAGAACACCTTTGTGGACTGCGGCATTGGCGTGGACGTGTACGAAAAGAACTTCGGCGTGGGGGGCGGATCGGCCTTCGTCACCAACAGCATTTTCTCCAAGAGCTCCATCGTTCCGGCGCAGGTCGATGCCTTGTCCCAACTCGTGGTGTCCTACTGCCTATCGGACACCGTGGCGATCACCACCCCGGGATCCCGCAATCTGCTCTCGAACCCGCTGTTCGTCGCCCCTCGGCTGTTGGATTTCAGCCTCCAACCAACCTCGCCCGCCATCAATACCGGTGATCCCCTCCATGTGGCAGATCCCGACGGGACCCGTGCCGACATCGGGGCACGCTACCAGTACCAGCCCAGCGACTATCCTTACGCCCTCACCCCAACGGTGGTCATCGACGAGATCCTGGCCAACTCCGAAGGCGACCAAGACTGGATCGAACTCTTCAACCGCTCCTCCAGCTCCGTGGATATCAGCGGATGGTTTCTCAGCGACAGCGCCAGCGACTTGCGGAAATACCGCATCCCCGCGGGGACCCGCCTCGAACCGGGCGAGCGCATCGTGTTGGGAGAACAGCAGCACTTCGGCCTGGCCTCGTTGGATGTGGGCCGGATCACCGGCTTCGCCCTGAGCGACGTGGGGGAGACCCTCTACCTCAGCTCGGCCACCGGTGATGAACTCACCGATTACCGAACCCAGGAAGGGTTTGGCGCGTCACTCCCGGGCGAGACTCTGGGCAATTATCGCAAGGCCTCGACCGACACCTGGAACTTCATCCCCTTGCAAACCCCGACTCCCGGCAAGGCCAACAGCGCACCGCGCATCGGTCCCATTGTGATCTCGGAGATCTTCTATGCGGCGGCGACCGATCCCGACCTCGAGTTCCTGGAACTCCTGAACATCACGGCTGCTCCCGTGCCGCTCTACGACAGCGTCCGAAGCGCTCCCTGGAGCATCACTGACGGGATCGTTTTGAAGTTCCCCTCCGACCCGCCGCTCATCGTGGGCTCGGGCGAGCGCCTGGTCCTGACGCGCAGCCTGTCTCACTTCAACGCGGCCTTCACCGTACCGGTCGGGACCCGTGTCTTGGAATGGACCACCGGCCGATTGGCCAACGAAGGAGAGTCCGTGCAACTCGGCCGGCCCGCCGGACTGGACGACGCTGGGGTGCGTCAATTTGCCCGAGTGGACCGCGTCAACTACGACCGCAGCGCCCCCTGGCCCGCCGGAGCCGCGGGGTCGGGGCAATCCCTGCAAAAGCGGGTGGAGAGTGGGTACGGCAACGATCCGTCTGCATGGCTTGGAGCAGTGCCCACCCCGGGGACCGGCCTCATGGGTTTGCCTTTCTCCGATTGGATCACCTCGCAAGGGCTCCCCGAAGGCCAACAAGGCCCCCGCCATGATCCGGATCGGGATGGTCGACCCAACCTCCTGGAATTCGCCCTCGGCAGCCATCCGCTCACCGCGGACACCGGCCTTCCCCTGCTACTGAGTCTGACCACCGAACCGGCCACACTGCGCTTTGCGCTGCGACTGGATCGACCGGGGGTCACGGTAAAACTCCAGACCACCACCGACCTGGGAGGTGGCATCTGGACCGAGTTGCCCAGCGAGGTTCTTTCGACCGAGGGCTCGATTCAAACCCGCCTTGCGCGGCACACCAGCGACACGGCCACGCGGTTTTTCCGCCTCGTCGCCCAGTGACCGAGGATTGATCTCATCCCCCATCACCACGCATCACCCCCCATTGCCACGCAAGAATCCCGACCGGCGGAATTTCAATTTGTGGGAGGCGGTTTCAGAAGAGCCATCCCTCTGCCGATGTCTCAAGCACAACACCTGGGCCCCTCATCTCATCGGAAGTGGGACACTGACGGTGCCATCACCCAATGATCGTGGACATGTGCATGACCCGCAGCGTGGAAACCGTCACCCCGGAAACCCCGCTTACCGAGGCCGTGCATCGGATGAACGCCCGGAACATCCGTCGCCTGGTGGTCGTCAAAGGCCGGGCCATCTTCGGCGTGGTGTGCAAGCAGGATATCGTCCGGTCCTTTCCCCCGGACCTCAATCCGTTCTCGGTGGCCGGCATCGACGGTCTTCCTTCCCTGAGCACCGTGGCCGACGTGCTGAGCAGCCCCGCCATCACCATCGAAGCCGATCAACCCATCGAAGCAGCGGCACGACGCATGACAGAGCACCACATCGGTGGGCTTCCGGTGATTCAGGGGGACAAACTGGTGGGTATCATCACCGAGTCGGACATTTTCCGAGTCTTCAGCAAGTTGCTCAGTGGGCAACCGGGTTCCACACGGATCACCTTCGACATCACCGACAAAGCAAATGCCCTGGGTTCGTGGGTCCGACTGTGTGAGGAGCTGAAATTGGAACTTACCAGCCTCATTACCTTCACCGACGGAGCCCGCCGCCTCGCCGTGGCCCGCGTCCAAGGAGCCAACACCGCGCGCCTCATCGACCGCCTCTGGGACACCGGCCAATCCGTGCTCAACGTGATCGAGTGAGAAGCGGGGATGCGGCGGAATGCGGTGGAGTGCGGTAGACTTAAAATGCAGTGCACCGGGAAGACCGCCGAAGTGTTGGGTCGGTCGGGGGGAGGAACCCCCGAGACAGAGCTGGCGGAAGGGGAGGGATTTGAACCCCCGGTACCCTTGCGAGTACGCCTGATTTCGAGTCAGGTGCCTTCAACCACTCAGCCACCCTTCCGCGACTCTTTGTCTCCGAAACCTGTTCGGTCTGGAGGACTCAGGAAGACTGTCGCGCCGGCCAAAGCCCGCAACGTCTTCTTGAGCTGCTATGCAACCGGCTT
Source organism: Verrucomicrobiota bacterium (assembly GCA_947464705.1). Lineage (GTDB taxonomy): Bacteria > Verrucomicrobiota > Verrucomicrobiia > Limisphaerales > UBA9464 > SXXZ01. Next base: position 4,056 of record CANHYD010000017.1, read on the forward strand.
CCCTGCCTCGCCGGCAAGCCCAAAAACAGCCCTGAGCTGTGATCCACCTCAGGACCCACGGCCTAGGAAGATTCGGATGCTGCGGGAGTGGGCGATAGCCAACGCCAGCAGACACCAGACGGCAGCGGGTCCGATCCCATGGTGCCTACAACGAAAAGCCCTGTCCGGCAGCGGGATGGGGCCGAAGTCCGCGTTGGAAGCGATCACACCCCTCCCTCGCGCACAGCGCGAATGTAAACTCCGTTGGGGAACGCCGCGCCTCCGCTCATAGCTGAGGCCCTTGGGGAAGTGGCAAACGCACTTCTGCTCGTCCATGATAACATTTGAGATGAGTGATGGGCCTTGCCAAGGCTGTGAGCAACCGAGACGGACACCCGCCTGAGTCCAGAATTCGGAAATCGATTCCTGACCCCGACTCCTGACCTCGTTCTCGTTTCCGCTTGGGGCGGCGGGAGGCATGGCTGCTACAAGTTCGGCATCGCCCGGAGCATGAACTCATCGAATAGCGGCACCGTGAACGCCAGGTCGCCGTGGGTCGGACTGTAAATCATTCCCTTCTGAATCAGCTTCGCCCGGCCCGGCCCAAGGCTGTTGATGTTCACGCCCATTGCTTCGGCAATATCAGCACTGCGGTGTGCCCCTGCCCCAAATCCCGCCATGGCGCGCAGGAAGCGCTTCTCTCCCGGCGTCAGCCGGTCGAAGCGGACACGGAAAAAATTGGCATCCAGACGCTCAATCACCGTCGCGGTGGCCGCCTGCACCACTTCCAAGGTGATGGGTGGCCCAGCGGCACGATTCCACGACTGATAGCCCCATTCCTGAATGAAATACGGATAGCCCTGCGTCAGCCGGAAAATCTCCTTCAGCGCGGCGGCTTCAAAATCCACGCCCACCGCCTTGGTCGGGTCTTGCAGCGCTTTGTTGGCGTCCGGCTCGGACAGAGCGCCGACGTCCGGGAAGCTGAACAACCGCTCCGCGTAGGATTTGGATTCACCGGCGAGGCGCGGCAGAATCGGAAGGCCCGCGCCGATTAGCACCATTGGCAACTGCCGCTGTTGCATCTTGTGCATGGCCATAATGAGCGCGCTCAGTTCCTGGGCGCTGAAATACTGAAGCTCGTCTATCAGCAGCGCCACCGGCGTCTTTCGTTCCTCGGCGGCTTCGGCCACGGCCATGAACAGGTTGGGCAGGTCACTTTCCAAATCTCCGCTGTCCGCCGAGCCCTTTTCGGGTTCTATGTCCAAGCCGACCTCAATGTCTCCCATCGCCACCTTGACGCCATTCATGAACCCCTTGAGCACCGCCAGCCCGCGCTTGGCCTTGTCGCCTGCGCCCGCTACGCGATCCAACTCGAAGAGCAGTTTGCGCAACGGCGGCACCAGCATGGCGGCCAGCGCTTTGTCCTCGTGCGCTTCCAATGGCACCGTGCGGTAGCCGGTCTTGGCCGCGAGTCGCTCAATTTCATTGAGCAACACTGTCTTGCCCACACCCCGCAGACCGGTCAGCAGGAGGCTTTTTTCGGGGCGCTTTTCCTTCACGCGACCCAAGAGCACGCGGGCTTGCTCAAGAATTCCTTCGCGTCCGACCAGTTCCGGCGGCGGTGAGCCTGCACCGGGTGAGAACGGATTTTTAATGGTGTCCATAGCAGATTTGGCGACTTCTAACTATTCCTAATGCTTTCTAGCTGTTTTCCGCTAGACACCACTATAAACAGGTAGAAATGGGTCAGCAACGGGGCGATGACACTTTCTGGCAGTATTCTTACACGTCTTGGTACTCCCACATGAGCCGGCGGAAGTCCTCCTCGATAGGCCGGACTTTCCACGTCGGGTCATCGCGACGAAGGTTTTCGAGGTGCGGCCACAAAATGGACCGTCGAATCCGGCCGATCGACGGCGCTAGCCTAGTCATCGCATCTCAGCGCTATGGAGAGCTTTTGGAGCACCCTCAAACTCGAGATGGTCTACCGCCAAGACTTTGACTCCCACGAGCAAGCTCGCCGGAGCCTCCCCCGAGCTGCCTGTCGGGCGCAGGACCTGTCCTCAACAAAAGGTACGCCAGCGTAGCGGGATGGGGCCGAAGCCCGCGTTGGAAGCGATCACACTCACCCCTCGCGCACAGCGCGAAAGCTGAACCTCCCCCAAGCTTACTGGCGGGCGCAGGACCCATACCGCGGAGCCTATACCAACTGACCCCAGACAGCCGCGAGTCCCCTCCCTCGGAATCTATATCGACAACCACAGAGCGGCAGCGGGATGGGGCCGTAGCCCGCGTTGGAAGCGATCAACCCCTCCCTCGCGCGTAGCGCGAAAGCTGAGCCTCCCCCGAGCTTCCCAGCGGCGCAGGACCCATCCCGCGGAGCCTACGCCAGCAAGGGCTTGATGAGCTCTCCGGCGATGTCGGTGAGGCGGAAGTCGCGGCCTTCGAAGCGATGGGTGAAGCGCGTGTGTTCGATGCCCAGCAGATGGAGCATCGTGGCGTGCAAGTCGTGCACGTTCACCGGGTTCTCCACGATGTTGTAGCCGAAGTCGTCGGTGCGCCCATACACAAGGCCAGGCTTGATGCCGCCGCCGGCCATCCACAGCGAGAAACACCGCGGATGATGGTCGCGACCAAAGCTGTTGGCGCTGATGTCTCCTTGCGAATAGGCCGTGCGCCCGAACTCACCGCCCCAGATAACCAGCGTGTCGTCGAGCAACCCACGCTGCTTGAGATCCTGGATGAGCGCACCACTCGCCTGGTCGGTGTTGCGGGTCTGGGCCTTGATGCCATCGGGCAATCCACCGTGATGGTCCCAGTCGCGGTGACACAATTGGATGAACCGCACCCCCCGCTCCGCCAAGCGACGCGCCAAGAGGCAGTTGTTCGCGAAAGACGATTTGCCCGGCTGAGCCCCATACAACTTGAGCACCGATTCCGGTTCGGTGGACAAGTCCACCAACTCCGGCACGCTCGTCTGCATGCGGAAGGCCAATTCGTAGCTCTCAATGTGCGAGGCGATGTCCGGATCCCCCAAAATACCCAGACGCTTGCGATTGAGGGTTTGCATCGCATCGAGGAGTTGCCGACGCGAGTCGCCGCTCATGCCCGGCGGGTTGGAGACGTACAGCACAGGGTCTCCTTGGCTGCGCAATTGCACACCTTGGTAGTTGGCCGAGAGAAACCCATTGCCCCAGTAGCGGGCTTGGAGCGACTGCCCACCGCTGCCGCTCACCAGCACCACATACGACGGCAGGTTCGCATTCTCCGAGCCCAACCCGTAGGCGATCCAAGAACCCATGGTGGGGCGTCCGGGCTGCTGATTGCCGGTGCCAAAGAAGGTCACAGCCGGATCGTGGTTGATCGCATCGACATGCATCGTGCGGATCAGGGAAATGTCGTCGGCCACCGCTCCGATGCTGGGCATGAGCGACGTGATCTCCATCCCGCTCTTGCCGTACTTCTTGAACTCGAAGGGCGAACCCACGCACTTGAGCACCGACTGCCCGGCCGTCATCCCGGTGATGCGCTGCCCACGCCGGACACTCGGCGGCAGCTCCTGGCCGGTCATCTCCTTGAGCTTCGGCTTGGGGTCGAAGAGGTCGAGGTGCGAGGGCGCACCCGATTGAAAGAGGTAGATGACCCGCTTGGCTTTCGGCGGCAAATGCAACGACTTCAACGCACCCGGGACAGCCTGTGTGGCCGGGTTGGCAGATGCCCCCCGGAGATGCGCCGGCAATAGCGAAGCCAAGGCCATGGCACCCAGGCCCGTGGAACTGCGCGTGAGGAACGTGCGCCGAGTCAGGATGCGCTCGGCTTCGCCCTGGAGGTAGGAGGGGTTCACTTGGTGATGGTCTCGTTGAGGTTGAGGAGCACGTTGGCCACTGCGGTCATGGCTGCCAGCGCGGCAGGATCCGAGGATTCCGGAGCCTTGGACTCGCCCACGGCGATCAGGGCCTTGGCGGCAGCGGGATCGGCCTGGAAGCGGGCCAATTGCTGTTCATGGGTCTGCCGGAGCACAGCCACCTCGTCCGGTTGGGGCTTGCGGCCCAAGGTGTGCCGGAAAGCGCGCACCAACCGACGGTCGAGGTGAGTGGGTTCCTCCGTTAGCACCCGCTGCGCAAGGCCGCGGGCCGCTTCGACGAAGGCGGGATCATTCATGAGCACCAACGACTGCAGCGGGGTTTGCGTCCGCTGACGCAGGAAGGTGCAAACCTCGCGATTCGGCGCATCGAAGGTGGCGAAGGATGGATAATGGGCCGAGCGCCGCCAGAACACGTACATGCCCCGGCGGTAGAGATCCTGTCCATGATCTTGAACGAACACCGAGTCGGTTCCGTCCCAGATGCCCGGCGGTTGGTAGGGCTTGACGCTCGGGCCACCGATCTTTGGGTTGAGCAGGCCGGAGACGGCCAGCGCGTTGTCGCGGATGTACTCGGCGTCCAAGCGCAGGCGCGGACCGCGGGTGAAGAGTCGATTGTAGGGGTCCCGAGTCAGCTTCTCCGGGGTGGCCGTGGCCGCCTGCCGGTAAGTGGCGCTGGTCACCATCAAGCGCAATTGGTCCTTCACGCTCCAGGGCTTGAGATGGGGCGTCTTCTGGCCGCGCCGTTGGGTTGTCGCACCCGCAGGACCTCCGTCGCGGAAACGGACCGCCAGGAAGTCGAGCAACTCCGGATGGCTGGGCCACTCGCCTTGGGACCCGAAATCATTGGCGGTCTTCACCAACCCGTTGCCGAAGAACATCGCCCAATAGCGATTGACCGTCACCCGTGCGGTGAGCGGGTGTTCCCGCGACACCAGCCAGCGGGCCAAGGCCAGACGGTTGGTCGGACCCGCCGGCAGCGGCGGCAAGAAGGCCGGAGTCCCCGGTTGCACCCGTTCTCCCCGCGTGCGGAAGTCGCCCCGAACCAACACGTAGGTTTCCCGAGGAGGATCCAACTCCTCCATGATGAGAGTGGTCGGAATCTTGGAATAGAAGGCGTCCTTGTTGCGGCGCGCCTGGGCCAGCGCTTTCTCGGCTCGCAAGAAATCGACCGCATGGTTCTCGCGGTAAAAACGAGACAACTCATTGCGTTCTTCATCGGAGCGCTGGCCGCGCGACTTGGCGACGATCGCCGCATAACCCTCGAAGGTTAGGGCCTGGGCCTCGCCTGCAGCGAGCGTTCGAGAGTAAATCCGCAGGTCATCCAACTGACCCGAGAAGAAGGATTCTCCATGGCGGGAGCCCAGTCGCAGCGGTTCGCGGGTTGCGGGAGAATTCTTGAGCTGGTCCTTCTCGGTCTCCACATCCTTGCGCACGCCATTGACGAAGAGTTGGACGCCCGAGGCCTTGGCCGACCCATCGTAGCTCACGGCGACATGGAGCCACTGGTTCTGAGGCAACTGCTCTTTGGTGCGGACCTTCAGGGCATCGTCCGGCCAAGCATGGATGAGGTGAGTCTGAAGGCGTCGATCGGACACCAGCACATCGAACCCGCGATAGCCGGGGCCTTTCTCCATCTGGCTCAAGATCGCTCCATCGCCCTGGATCCGGACCCAGGCGGCCACGGAGAAGGCATTGGTGCGCTCCCATTCCGGACGTGAGGCTGCTTCGGCATGGGCCTTGCCATCGAACTTCAGGGCCTTGCCCAGGCGAGAGTCCGCAAACTCCGGCGCATTGGTCCCCTTCCAAAGGACTGCGGCATCGAGGGAATTCTCAAAGTTCCACCGAACCGCCACGCCGTGGGTCGACGCCAGCACTGGAGGCCTCTCGCCCAGTTCCCGTTCCCACTTCTCCTGGGTCTCGCCCAATTCGTTGGAGCGGTCCTGAAGGGTCTTCTCAGCATCCTTGAGGGCGAAATCGGCCTCCACGAACTTCGCAGCCTGATCGGCCGTCGGAACTGGCAAGCGCGGTGGTGGGTTGTCGGTGCGGATACGATCGAGTCCTTTTTCCGGCACGTTGTGGAAGAAGGCGTACAGCCGATAGAATTCCTTGGCGCTGATGGGGTCGTACTTGTGGTCGTGGCACTCGGTGCAGCCCACGGTCAATCCCATGAAGGTCGCCCCCACCGTGTTGACCCGATCCACCACGTACTTGTTGAGGTACTCGTCGGGATCAGCACCGCCTTCGTCGTTGGTCATGTTGTTGCGCACGAAGCCGGTGGCCACCCGCTGACTGACCGAAGGATTGGGCAGGAGATCGCCCGCCAACTGCTCGACGGTGAATTGGTCGAAGGGCTTGTCGGCATTGAAGGCATCGATCACCCAGTCGCGCCACAACCACATGAACCGGACGCCATCGAAGTGGTATCCGCTGGTGTCGGCGTAACGCGCCAAGTCGAGCCAGTTCTGTCCGACACGCTCACCATAATGTTTGGAATCCATCAGGCGGTCGACGAGGCGCTCATACGCATCGGGACGCTTGTCAGCCAAGAATGCATCAACCTCTTCGACGGTGGGCGGCAGGCCAGTGAGGTCGAGGGTGACGCGGCGCTGCAGGCTGACCGGGTCGGCCTCCGGATTAGGCCGGAGCCCTTCGGACTCCAATCGGGATAGAACAAAGGTGTCGATGGCATTGCGGGCCCACTTGCCGTCTTGGACCCGAGGCAACTCCGGGGCGGTGGGCACCATGAACGACCAATGCTGTTGCCAGGCAGCCCCTTGTCGCACCCATTGCTGGAGGAGTTCGATCTGGGCGGGTGAAAGGGGCTTGCCGTGCTGGGGCGGCGGCATGATCTCGTCGGGATCCTTCGTCAGGATGCGCTCGACCAAGGTGCTGCTTTCGGGCTTCCCGGCCACCAGGGCGTATTGCCCCGATTTGAGCTTCAAGAAGGCGTCCTCTTGACGGTCCAGGCGCAGCCCGGCCTTGCGCTTGCCCTCGTCCGGGCCATGGCAGGTAAAGCAATGTTCCGAGAGAATGGGGCGAATTTGTCGGTTGAAATCCACGCGTGGCTCCGACGAGGCCGCAGGGCCGGCTTGGAGGGCCACCGAACAAAGACTCATCAACACCACCCAGGCGACTCCGTGACAACGGATTTGAAGCGCGCGGTACGCGATGGCGAAACAGAGGGTCACGCCGCCCATCATGGTCCAGCTGAGGATCTCCAGCAACCCTCCATCGAATCAGCCGCCCGAAAGCCCCGCCCACCACTGATGTACGGCTCTCCGCAGGCCCAAACGGAACATCCCTCGCACCTCGTCACCAGAGAGGGCGCGGTCATAAATCCGGACTTCATCGATATCCCCCTTGAAGAAGTAGTATTGATCCCAGCCGATTCGGACCGGTGAATCGCCCGGAGCCAGGATCCCCACTGCAGACGTGGAGTCCACCCGCTCGCCATCGATCCATTGCTCCAAAACACGACCATCCCATGTCTGCACCAGATGAATCCACTGGTGGAGGGGGTTGATCACCGGCACTTCCGAGGATCGGTACTGGTTGGTGGAGCCTTCAGGTCGGATCCAGACTCCGCCCTTGATCGTTCGACCATCCCAACCCATGGCCCATTGACGGCCCGGTGAGTCCCGGTCGCCAACCGCCCGATCTTTGATGAGAAGTTTGCCGTGGTGGACTTCGTCCGACCGCATCCACAACACCAGAGAGTATGCATGGGTCTCCGACTCCGGAAACTCCGGGATGCTGATGCCGGCCTCACCATTGAAATGGGCCGCTCGGGAAGACGCCTTGGAGGCGTCGGCGACCCAGGATACTCCGAAGGGGGTCCCATGATGCCCCCGGCCGCTGTGGTCTTGGGCATCTCCATCGAGGGTGTAATACGCGGCGAGCCCCTGGGTGGGTTCGCTCTCGGGAACGCTCGAGGTCAACGCGCTCACGGCCTTCAACAAGGGCAACGGAGGCAACCATCCGCTCTGAGTGAGAACCGTCCAGAACAGGACGCCAGAAAGCAGGCCACCGGCGAGGACCTTGACCGCACGGTTCCCACGGGGCCGCAGGAGCGTTTCGGCGCGGGACAATTGGGCTGTATTTCCGGATTCCACCGCCTCCAAAACAGCCTGCACCACCCCGAGTTGGCGCAATCGATTCATTCCCACCGGGTTGCACAACGCCTCAATGAGGCGATTGATCAGTCGATCTTCACGACTCCAAGTGCCAGCCAGCCTGAGACGCGGTGGCAGGGAGGGGTATTCTAGGCGGGTATTTCCGCTCCAGAGCTCATAGATCAGCTTTCCCAGCGCGTAGAAATCCCGCTCAGGCCCCTCGCTCGTTCCGGGTGGGCAGTACCCCTCGGTCGATGCGGTGATGGCCACCGCGTCATGGATCGCACCCACGGTGTCGTAATCGGCCAGAAGCCAACGCCCTTGCAGTTGGAGCAGGTTGGCCGGTTTCACATCGCCATGGACCAGACCGCGACGATGCAAGAACTCCAAGGCTTGGACCACCGGCAAGGCGGTCTTGGCCGCGACGGCTGTCGTGCCAGAAGCGCCAACCGCCGTGGTGACCGGTGAGTAGTTCTCAAACTCCACCGACTCCGGGTCCACCGAGTCCGCCAGGGGCAGCTCCTCCCAGGCAATTCCATGGACCGGCTCCAGACCGTAGGCGAGGACGGGAAGCAATCCGACCTCGGCAGAGAGCCCCTTGAGGGCTTCGCGCACTTGCTGGAAGCGGACCAGCGTTTCGGGATCACGTTGACGGGCGATTTTGAACACGCGCCACGCCCCCTGCGCGTCTTCGATGAGGTAGACCTCGCGACAATCCCGGGACGAGAGGCAGCGCAACCTGCGACAGGCGCCCAATCGTTCGCGCAAGGATTGCGGCAGCAGTCGCTGGGAATCTTCCGAGGGTGACGGGTTCTCGATCATCCGTTACGCGTCAACATTAGGCGTTACAGACATCGGCTGCACCTCGGATATTCGATCCGGTGAACTTTCTGCCGAGGCAGGCTGTCATTTCTCATTGTTCTGTCGGAAGACCTCAACCGAGACTGTGGGCATGGGTCCAGAAGGTATTAGTTTTCGGCCCCGCTCCACTCCGCCACCTCCGTTAGGCACGCTCACCGAGTTGCGGATTGAGGGCATGGATTGCGGGAATTGCGCCCGATCGGTCACTGAGGCCCTCCAAGGTGTGCCAGGGGTTTCTCGGTCCGTGGTGGACCTCCGAGGTGCCACGGCGCGAGCCTACTGGATGCCCGGTCAGACTCCGGAGCCGGCGCGGTTGATCGAAGCGGTGAAGCGAGCGGGGTATCAGGCCCGCTTGGCCGAAAGCCCAGGATCGACCTCCCCGACCGGATCGTCCCCCGGGAGCACGGTTCTCAACCCTTGGACGACGGCCGTATGGCTGGGCGTTCCCGCCACGGTGCTGCTGTTGGGAGGGGATTGGCTCGGCGGGTGGGGCATGCAACGAGGTTTCCAGACCCTGTCGCTGGTGCTGGCCACTTCGGTTCAGGCCGGCGTTGGCTGGCGGTTTTATCGCGGGGCGTGGCGACAGGCGCGGGTCGGACGCTCCAACATGGACACCTTGGTATCGCTGGGTTCGTCGAGCGCCTACTTGTGGAGCCTGTGGCTGTTTTTCACCCAAAGCCACGCCCACCTCTTCTTCGCTGAATCGGTGAGCATCCTGACGCTCATCAGCGTGGGCCACGCGCTGGAGGCCCGGATGAGCGCCCAGGCCGGCAATGCCATCAAAGCCCTACTCGAATTGGCTCCTGCCACCGCCCGACGTCTCGATTCCGAGGGACGCGAAGTGGACACTCCCGTGGCCCAACTGCGCCTGGGTGAGCGGCTTCGCATCAAACCCGGAGACCATTTCCCGGTGGATGCGGTGGTGCTGGAAGGAACCTCGTCGGCTGATGAATCCCTGCTGACCGGCGAGCCCATGCCCGTGCGGAAAGCCTCTGGATCGGCGTTGCTGGCCGGATCCGCCAACCTGGAGGGAAGCCTGGTCGTGCGAGTGAGCGCCACCGGTGAACACACCACGTTGGCCCGCATCGCCGCGGTGGTGGAACGGGCGCAGTCCAGCCGGGCGTCCATCCAACGCCTCGCCGACCGTGTCAGTTCCATCTTCGTGCCCGTGGTGGTGCTCATCGCCTGTCTGGCGGCAGCGGGTTGGGTTTGGGCTCCCGAGACGCTTCGGCTCTGGCAATCCGCACTGACTCCCCTGCTCTGGCACCCGCTGGCGAGCCTGTCCCCAATGAGCGATGCGGTGGCGGCCTTCTGCTCGGTGCTCATCGTGGCCTGTCCCTGCGCCATGGGGCTGGCCACCCCAGTCGCTCTGATGGCGGGTATCAACGCCGCCGCCCGACGGGGCATCCTCATCCGGGACGCCGTGGCGCTCGAGAAAACCGGGCGTATCTCGGCCCTGGCTTTCGACAAGACGGGCACCTTGACCGCGGGGCATCCGGCCATCACTCGATGGGAAGATCTGCGGGCCGAAGATTCCCGATCCATTCCCCTGCCCGCTCTGGCTGGGCTGTTGGCAAATCGATCCCAACATCCGGTCTCCCGGGCCGTGAGCTCGGCGGCTCAGTCGTTGCGGGATCGTGCCCCAACCTCTGGGCCGAACCTACCGGCTCTCATCTCGTGGCAAGAACTCCGTGGGTGGGGCATCGAAGCCCTCGCAGCCGGGGGCGATCCAGGCTCTGCCCTCCGGTTGGGGTCGGTGGGTTGGATGCGGTCGTTGGGAATCTCCTGGAGCGGCGAGGCCGAAGCCTGTCTGCAACAAGCATCC
>CANHYD010000018.1 GCA_947464705.1 Verrucomicrobiota bacterium
GCGCCGCGACATCCAAAAACTGGAGTCCGAGATCACCCTCTTGGGTGGCCGGTACTACCTGAAGGCGATGAACTGCCCGCATCACCACCGCATCTTCGCGGCGGAACCGCGCAGCTACCGCGACCTGCCCCTGCGTCTGGCCGAATACGGCACCTGCTACCGCTACGAGCAATCGGGCGAGCTCTTCGGGGTCATGCGCGTGCGCAGCATGAACATGAACGACGCCCACCTGTACTGCACGGCCGAGCAGTTCGCCGAAGAGTTCCGGGCGGTCAACGAAATGTACCTGAAGTACTTCAAGATCTTCGGGCTCGACCGCTACCAGATGCGCTTCAGCACCCATGATCCGGCGCGTTTGGGCCAGAAGTTCGTCAACGAGCCCGAGCTCTGGAAGAAAACCGAAGACATGGTGCGCCAGGTGCTGATCGAGTCGGGCATCAACTACGTGGAGGTCCCCAACGAGGCGGCCTTCTATGGCCCGAAGATCGACGTTCAGGTCTGGAGCGCCATCGGCCGCGAATTCACCATCGCCACCAACCAGGTGGACTTCGCCGTACCGGCCCGCTTCGGCCTGACCTACCGCGACCGCGACAACAGCGAGAAGACCCCGCTGTGCATCCACCGCGCTCCGCTGGGTACGCACGAGCGGTTCATCGGCTTCCTCATCGAGCATTACGCCGGCAACTTCCCGCTCTGGCTGGCCCCGGAGCAGGTCCGGGTGCTGACCCTGAATGACGAGGCACCGCTGGTGGAATACGCCAAGTCGATCACCGCCGAACTCCGATCGCATTTCGTCCGCGTGGAAGGCGACTGGAGTGCCAACCCCGTGAAGGCGAAAATCGCCGACGCTGAGACCTCCAAGGTGCATACCATGCTGGTCGTGGGCCAACGTGACCTCGAGGCCGGGGCCGTCAGCGTCCGGTTGCATGGCAAGGGCAATGTGGGTGCCAAACCCCGGGGCGAAGTCATCGCGGATCTGCTGACCGCCATCCGCGAACGCCGCGCTTGAGTCCCGACAAAATCGTTCCCGGAGTCTCCCGCTCGAAGAGACTCCGGGACAACCTCCAGAATCCTTTGGGGTGCCCCTTGACCCCGCAGCACTGCGCCCCATCCTCCCGCCCCCATGTTTGATCTGGGATCGCTCAATCCGCAGCAACGGGCTGCCGTGATCACCCACTCCGGGCCGGTCCTCATCCTGGCCGGAGCCGGCACCGGCAAGACGCGCACCCTGACTTGCCGGATTGCCCACATGATCAGCAAGGGCATCGCTCCTGGCCATATTCTGTCGGTGACCTTCACCAACAAAGCGGCCAAGGAGATGTTGGAGCGGGTCAACGAGATGATCCCCAAGGTGCCGAAGTCTCGCCGTGAGGCCGGCGCACCCGAAGACCCCTTTCTCGAACGCCCCACCCTGTGCACCTTCCACTCGCTCTGTGTGCGGATCCTCCGGCAACACATCGAGAAACTGGGCTACAAGAAGAACTTCGTCATCTACGACACGGGCGACCAACTCGCCGCGATGAAGAAGATCCTCAGTCAGATCTCGGCCAAGGGAGAGAAGACGGATGCCGGAGCGGTGCTGACGATGCTCAGCAAGTTCAAGAACGGTAGCAGCCGGGGCGGCTTTGAGGACCCCTCGGTCCGGGCTCTGGCCGAACACGTAGCTCGCCGCTATGAGAGCGCCCTCCACGCCTGCAACGCCGTGGACTTCGACGACCTCATCCTCCTGACCTTGCGGCTGTTCCGCGAACATCCCGATGCCCTGGAAGCCTGTCGGCGCAAGTACCGCTACGTCATGGTCGACGAGTACCAGGACACCAATGCCAGCCAGTTTGAACTCATCAATCATCTGGCCAGCGCCTCGCGAAACCTGTGTGTGGTGGGTGACGACGACCAATCCATCTACGGGTGGCGCGGGGCCGAGATCTCCAACATTCTGGATCTCGAAAAACACTATCCGGAGGTCAAGATCATCAAGCTGGAGCAAAATTACCGCTCCACCAACATGATCCTTCGCGCCGCCAACGCCGTCATCCGCCAGAACACACGACGACGGGAAAAGAGCCTCTGGTCGGCCAAAGGTGAAGGCAGCAAGATCACCCTTTACGCCTTCGACACCGATGAGACCGAAGGCCGGACCGTGGTGGAAAACATCGAGTACGACCGCCTCACCCGTCAAATCTCCTGGGGCAAGCAAGCCATCCTCTTCCGTACGAACATCCAGTCGCGCCCGATCGAGGCGGCTCTGCGCAAGGCGCGGGTTCGCTACCGGTTGATCGGCGGCCAGAGTTTCTTCGACCGCAGCGAAATCAAAGACATCCTCGCCTACCTGAAGACCTTCGTGAACCCCAACGACGATGTGAACTTGCTGCGCATCGCCAACAAGCCGGCCCGGGGGTTGAGCGATGTCACCATGGAGCGACTTCTGGCCTTCAGCGCCGAACGCAAGGCCAGCGTGTACACCGTTATGCGGCACACCGACGTGCTGGCCTCCTTCCAGGCCCGAACGCGCGACTCCATCACAGGCTTCGCCCACTGGATCGACACGACGCGGGCTCCCTTGCTCCAGGATTCGCCCATTTGCCTGAGCAACTGGGCCGATCATTGGCTCGAGGAAACCGAATACTTGGTGGATCTGCGCAGGGCCGAAAAAAACCAGGATGTGGCCGACAACCGGGTCCGCAACATCCAGGAACTCATCGACGACCTCGACGGCGAATTGACCGCCGAGGCCCGTCGCAAGAAGCGCGAAGAAACCGCCCCCAAGAAGGCCAGCAAACCGGTGGACCTGGAGAACGATCCCGAGGGATTGCTCTCGGACATGACGCCAGCGCCGCGGCCCACTGGTCCCTTGTTGCCCAACGCCGTCCCGGAGTTTCTCGGCAAACCGATGGACCGGCTCGATGAGTTTCTGGCAGGGATTACCCTGGATCAGGAGCGCGAGGAGGAGAAGGACACGACCGGCGACCAGGTGACCCTCATCACCATGCACGCCGCCAAGGGGCTTGAGTTTCCTAATGTCCACATCATCGGGGTGGAAGACGGGCTGCTGCCTCATTCTCGCAGCAAAGACGAGGGGACCCTCGACGAGGAGCGCCGCCTTTTCTATGTCGGCATCACGCGGGCCCAAGACACCTTGCGCATCAGCCACTGCTCAGGACGCCGACGCTATGATCAGGTCATGCCCTGTCACCCCTCGCCCTTCCTGCGGGAACTCCCCCCCGAATGCGTGGAGGACGCCGATGAAGCGGCCGCCCGTCCAGTCGACAAAGACGATGGTGGAGACTGGTTCAAGGCCATGCGCGAGGCCTTGGAATGATCCTCCCCTCCATGGCAGCTTCCCCAACACGCCGTGCTTTCCCGAGTCGTTGAATGGTTTTTGTCGGCCCTGCTGGGCCTGATTCGATGCTTGCCACTGGAGACGGTGGCCCGACTGGGTCGCCTGCTGGGTGGTATCGCCTGCCGCATGGACCGACGCCATCGTCGCGTTTCCGAAGAGAATCTCGCCCAGGCGTTCCCTGAATTGAAACCCCAGGAGGTTCAGGCCTTGGCTCTGGAGAACTTTCGGCGGATCGGGGAGGCCTACGCGTGCGCCATCCGAACCCCCGGCATGGATCCCAAGGAATTATTGGGACGTATCGAGTTCGTAGGTCTGGACGACTTGCTGCAAAGCGGTGCCGATCGGCTGGTCGTGGCCACGGGTCATTTCGGCGGCTTCGACCTGCTGGCGCACGTTCAAGGTCACTGGCCCCATTGGCGTCTGGCGACCACCTACCGCGCCCAACGGTTCGCACCGCTCAACACGGTTCTCCAGGGTCTGCGCGCTCGGACCGGTGTGCTGTTCATCGAGCGGCATGATGCCACCCGCGCCATCCACCGTTTCTTCGACGAGAACCAGTCCATCCTGGCCCTGTTTTCGGACCAACACGGTGGGGGCAAGGGGCTGTGGTTGCCCTTTCTTGGGCGCCACAGCTCCTGCAGTCCGGCCCCCGCCGTGATTGCCTTGCGCTACAAGGCTCTTCTCACCATGGCCATTTGCTACCGCACCGACTTGGCGCGCTGGCGGATCGAGGTCGGCCCGGTGATCCCCACTCACGACGAACAGGGGCAGGAACGCACGATCGAGGCCATTATCCTCGACGTACAACGAGAGTATGAAGTCGCGGTCCGAAAAGATCCGGCCAATTGGTTCTGGGTTCATCGGCGGTGGAAGCCGCCATCGGCTTTTCAGAAGGCCCACGACTTCGCCCCAGGCCCGACCCCATGAACTCCACCCCCATCACCACCCGACACATCGTCATTCGGGGCGTGAATTGGCTGGGAGACGCCGTAATGACCACCCCGGCAGTCCTCCGCCTTCGGGAACGCTTTCCAGAGGCACAGATCACCGTGCTCTGCCCGGAAAAGCTTCAAGATCTTTGGACATCCCATCCAGCGGTGGATGCCGTGCGAACCTTCACGGCGGGCGAGAGTTTACAGTCGGTGGCGCGCGGTCTGCGCTCGGTCGATGCCGACTTGGCGGTGATCTTTCCCAACTCCCTGCGTTCTGCGCTGGAGACCTGGTGGGCGGGCATTCCGAAGCGAGTGGGCTCGGGTCGCTTCCCTCGAAGCTGGCTGCTCACCGATCGGGTCCGGTCGTTGCCGGGCACGGTGCGCATGCGCAAGCGGACCGAGGCGGAGGTGCGGCGACTCAACACCACGCAGGCAAGCCCCGCCGTTGCCCGGACCACCTACCCGAACAACTCCCATCAACTGCACCACTACCTTCGGTTGGTGGAGCACCTGGGAGCCAACGCGGGGCCCTTGCCCCCCCGATTGGTGCCAGGAAACGCAGCAACCCAAGTGATGGCCACCCGCCTGGCTCCGTCGCTCGCCTCGGGCAAACCGCTCATCGGACTCAACGCCGGAGCCGAATACGGGCCCGCCAAACGCTGGCCGCTCGACCGCTTCGCCAGAGTCGCCCGAATGCTGGCCGAGCGAACGGGCTGCCATTTTGTCCTCTTCGGCGGCAAGGCCGACATTCCGTTAGCAGAAGAACTGACCCACCAACTGCAGGGGCTGACCATCACCTCACTCGCCGGACAGACGTCCCTCGCCGAATTGATGGCCGCCCTAGCCTTGTGCCGGGTGGTGATCACCAATGACACCGGCCCTATGCACTTGGCGGCCGCTTTGGGCACTCCAGTGGTGGTTCCTTTCGGCAGCACCTCGCCTGAACTGACGGGCCCCGGCTTGCCCGGCGATCCACGCCACCCACTTCTGCTGGGAGAGGCTCCCTGCGCCCCCTGCTTCCTGCGGCAGTGCCCCGTGGATTTCCGCTGCATGCTATCCATTTCAGTGGAACGCGCCGTGCAAGCGACCTTGGAAGTGCTGTCTCGTCACCCTTGATGCGTTCTGCGCTGGGTAGGACTCTCGTCAACCCGACTTCAAAGAGCATTCTCAAGGCTCCGGTTCTCCACATCCTTCCAGTCCGGACTTTCCTCCAGGGACCGAATTCTGTTAAGGCCACAGGCAGATCCCCATGCTGTGGTTTGCCAGATTCCTCACCGTAGGCTGGGCACTTGGAATCGCCGTTTTGGCGGAATCCGGTGCGACGGAACCGATTTGGCGCGATGTTTCCGGTGGACGGATCCGTTCCCTACCGCCCCTCAATGGACCTCGGACGGGTTTCACCCGGATGTCCTCGGACCGCACCGGTCTCTGCATGACCAACACCGTCAGCGAGGCCGCCATGGCCAACAATCGCATCCTGGAGAATGGATCCGGGGTGGCGCTTGGGGACGTGAATGGAGACGGTCTTTGCGACCTTTACTTCGCACGCCTCGAAGGTCCCAACGAATTGTACCTCAACCGCGGAAACTGGCGCTTCGAGCGCCAACCAGACGCCGGGGGAGCACCCTGTGCCAACCAACCCAACACCGGCACCGTCTTGGCCGACGTCGATGGCGACCGAGACCTCGACTTGCTAGTCAACGGGCTTGGCTTTGGCACCCGGATGTTTCTGAACGACGGGATCGGACACTTCACCGAATCGACCCAACACCGGTTATCCAAGCGATTGGGTGCCACCTCGTTGGCCTTGGCCGACATCGACGGAGACGGCGACCTCGATCTGTACGTCACCAACTACCGGACGACAACCTTCAAGGACCATCCGCCGGGCCTGCGAGTCGAAGCCCGACGCGAGGCCGATGGGGGCGTCCGCGTGACGCCAGCCGACCGTTTCCTGGTGGTCGGCGAACGGGATGGCAGCGCCGAAATCCTCGAGCAGGGAGAACGAGATTTCCTCTACCTCAATCAAGGGCGCGGAAACTTCGCCCCCGTTTCCTGGACCCAGGGCACGTTCCTGGATGAGGACGGGAGGAAACTGGAAACCCCTCCAGCCGACTGGGGGTTGAGCGCCTTGTTCCGCGACCTGAATGGTGACGGATGGCCTGATCTCTACGTGTGCAACGATTTCGTGCACTGGAAGGACCGTGTCTGGCTCAACCGCGCAGGGGCTGGTTTTCAGGCGGCACCGCGCACCCTGTTCCGCAACCAAAGCCTCAGCTCGATGGCCGTGGACGCGGCCGATATCAACCGCGACGGACTCGTGGACTTGTTCGTGGTGGACATGTTGAGCCGGGATCAGGAGCGCCGAGCCTGGCAGCGCCCCAACACCATGGCATCGGTGCTTCGCCCGCCGATTCACGATCCGCAATTCCGACCCGAGGTCCCACGAAACACTCTGCACGTGGCCCGCGCCGGTGGGGCCTTCGCCGAGATCGCCCAGTTCTCAGGCTTGGCAGCAACTGAATGGTCCTGGAGCGCCCTCTTCCTCGATGTCGATCTGGACGGCTGGGAAGATCTGCTGGTGGCCAACGGTAACGCGCATGACGTGCAGCATGCCGACCTTTTGGCTGAGCAATCCCGCGAACGCAGCATCCCCAGCGCCGAACAGCGCCTGCGCAACCTGTCCCGATTCCCGCGTCTCGACACCGCTAATCTCGCCTTTCGCAACCAGCGCGACCTGCGCTTCCAGGACGTGAGCCACGACTGGGGATTCGCGGATCGCGGTGTCACAACGGCCATGGCCTTGGCCGATCTGGACAATGACGGCGACCTCGATGTGGTGACCTGCAACCTCGGCGAGGCCGCCGGCCTCTACCGCAATGATTCCACCGCACCTCGCGTGGCGGTCAGCCTCCGCGGCACCGGGGGCAACACCCACGGGATCGGTGCACGGATCCTCGTGGAGGGTGGCCCCGTCTCTCAGAGCCAGGAAATAGTCGCCGGTGGTCGATATCTGTCCGGAGATCAGGCGCTGCGGGTCTTCGCTGCACGGCCCGATTGCCCCGTGAGCGTGGAGGTCCGCTGGCCAGACGGCAAACGCAGTCGGTTGAACCCAGTCTCCCCCAATTCCCACGTGGAAGTGCGGGAGGACTTCGCCGTCGCCCTTGGAACGACCGATCAAAGCCTCAGCGCGCCCTCTCCACTCTCGTCCACGGCTCTTTTCGAAGAAATCTCCGCCGCGTTGAACCACCGCGATTCCAGCGAGGCCCCCTCCGACGAACTGGAGCGCCAACCCCTGCTGCCCCGACGTTTGTCCACCGAGGGCCCTGGGGTCGCCTTCTTCGACATCGACACCGACGGGTTCGACGACCTGCTTCTGGCCGGGCGCGGCGAATGGCTCGTCTTCCGGAACAACCAGGCAGGAGGCTTCCAACCACGGCCCGACCTGAGCCTCAAGACGGACCCAGCCCATTCGATGACCGGCATCGCCGCCGCCGTGGACCGGCACGGATTGATGATGGCGACCGGTCACCCACCGGCTCCCGGCACCCAAGGCCCTGCCTCGTTGGGTTCCTTACTGCGCCCCCATCAACCGCGGCAGAGCCTCGGCAACTCAACCCAAGCTTCCGGCAGCGTGGGACTGGCCGACTGGGATGGAGATGGCGAACTGGACCTTGCCGTGGCCGGGCGGTCTGTGCCGGGACGTTGGCCCGAGTCGGCAGACACCCGTCTTTTCCGGGCCCGGAACGGGCAATACAGCCCATGGCTGACACTCACCAACACCGGCCTCGCCACGGGGCTTCTCGGCACCGACCTGACCGGCGACGGCCGGCCAGAACTCGTCTTGGCAGCCGAATTTGGTCCCTTGCGATTCTTCCGGTCCGACGGTTCGACGTTGAGCCCGTGGAGTCCCGGATTGGTGACCTCCGAAGGCAAGGCGGCTGATTGGCTCGATTACCAGGGCCGCTGGACCGGCCTCACGGCGGCCGACTTCGACAACGACGGCCGACTCGATCTCGCCGTGGGAAACTGGGGCTGGAATTTCGGCGAGGGTCGCATCGATCCCGCCCGGGACACACTGCGTATCACCTACGCCGAATTTATACCGGGCACCCTCACGCCCTTGATCCACGCCTGGGATCCGCAGCACCGCCGTGAAGTGCCCTGGCGAGAACTGAGCGCCCTTCGCGAGGCGCTGCCGTTTGTGGCCGAAACAACCCAAACCCACGAGGCCTACGGCCGGGGAGGTTTGGACGGCCTGCTGGGGACACATGCCCAGGGCACCCGCCGGGTCGAATCCCGGTGGCACGCCTCCACAATCTTCTTCAATCGAGGCGACCGCTTCGAAGTCCGAGCCATGCCCGCCGAGGCTCAGTGGGCACCGGCCTTCGGTCTTACTGCCGCCGACTTCGACGGCGACGGCCATCAAGATCTCTTCCTCTCGCAGAATTTCTTCGGGGTCGATGCTGAGACTTCCCGCCATGACGCCGGATTGGGCCTCCTGCTCGCCGGCGACGGTCAGGGTCATTTCAAGGCGTTGTCACCGGCCGCTTCAGGCATTGTGTTGCCCGGCGAAGGCCGCGGGAGTGCCGCGGGAGATTACGACCTCGATGGCCGCATCGATCTGGTTGTGACCCAACGGGCCGGAGCCACTGCTCTGCTCCACAACCGCCGGGCCCGGCCTGGCTGGGGACTGCGACTCGAGCAAACCGGCCCCAATCCGATGGCCATCGGTGCGGTGGTTCGGGCCGAATTCGGCAACTCCAGCGGCCCGGCCATCGAGATCCGGGCGGGATCGGGATGGTGGTCGCAAGACTCCTCGCGCGTGCTCATCACCGGGGCCACGCCCCCGACCGCAGTCCACGTCCGTTGGCCCGGAGGCCTTCAGCAGCGTCACCTCTGGAGCCCGAATGTGAGGGAGATGCGCCTCCGGCGATCTCCTTGATGCGCTTGGGTTTCCTATTTGCTCGCCTTGAGGCATTGCCGGATTGTCCATCGCAACATGTCGTTTGCCGAAGAACTGTTGGTTCGTGCCCGTCGAATTCGCCTCTTCATCTGCGATGTGGACGGCGTATTGACCGACGCCACCGTCAGCATGGGAGGCGTGGCCGAGACCAAGGTGTTCCACATTCGGGACGGTCTGGGCCTGCGACTGCTGCAGACTGAGGCGTCCATCCGTGTGGGCTGGGTCTCGGCTCGCCCCAGCGAGGCCACGATCCAGCGGGCTCAAGATCTGAAGATCGATTTCCTCCACCAATCGTCCGGGCCGAAAGTCGCCGCCATCGAAACCTGGCTACGCGAGACCAACATCACTTGGGACGAAGTGCTCTACATGGGAGACGACTGGGTGGATCTGGCCGCTCTCAAGCGGGCCGGCCTAGCTATCGCACCGGCCGACGCCATCGAAGAAGCGCGCCGCATCGCCCACTGGGTCACCCTGAAACCCGGCGGGCATGGATCCGTGCGCGAGGCGGTCGATTTGCTGCTCAAGGCCCAGGGCCATTGGGAACGGATGGTTGAGAAATTCTCTTCCTAACCCGCGACCCGGATTCCAAGACTCTTCTCTCATGTCCTCGACTCACCTCCGATCCGGGCTCAGAGCCCTCCTGTGCTTGATGGCCTGTGCGGCCTTGGCCCAAGGCGGCGGATCGGCAGAAACCACCAATGCCTCGTCGGCCTCGGCATCGTCCGCAGCCACCATCCGTCAGTGGGGCATCAGCCTTCGGGACACTGTCACAGGCCGGGTCCAGCTACGGTTTTCATCCACCGAGGCCTCGCCTGCACCCTCGGACAAGGGAGGTCTCGTCCCGGCCCTGTGGGATGTCACCGGCCTGAAATTGGAATCCTTCCGACCCGACGAAAGTTCCGACTTCATCATCGAATCGCCGTCCTGCCGGGTGAACGTCACCACCAAGGATGCCGGATCGGTCGGGAGCTTCACGGCCCGACGAGAAACCGACGGCATCTCCATCCGCGGCCACGGTTTCCAATTCGACGGCACCGAACGACGCCTGACTGTCACCAACTCGGTGCAAATTGAACTGCGCACCCGTCTCTTCCAGCCCAAACCCGCTTCTCCATGATCCGCAGCGTCCTCCTCCCACTCCTCGCCCTGCTCCTCACCTTGGCCTCCGGTTCGGTGCTGGCACAGCAACAAGACAAGATCCTGCTGTCGGCCACCAACTGTGTGCTGGAACTCGAAAAAGGCGTGTACCACCTCTGGGATCATGTCCGGGTCGAATCCCCCGGCGTTCTGCAGATCACTTGCGACGACCTCCGGGCGGCCCTGCCTCAGGACAAAGCCTCCGGAACGTCAGGCCCCCTTCCGACCGGCGGCAAACTCCAATCGCTCATCGCCTCCGGCAACGTGGCCATTGAATTGTTCCAACCCGGAGCGAACGGCTCGACCAATGTCGTGCGCGCCTTCGGCAAGCAGGCCGAATACGGCTCGCAGCAAGAAATTCTCATCCTGACCGGAGACCCTCGTATCGAGACAGCCTCCGGCGTCATGATCGGGACCGAAGCCCTCATCTACGACCTGAAGTCCCGAACGATGCGCAATCGCGGTTCCTACCGGATTGAGCTCAAGGCGGATATCCTCAAGGGCTCGACGCTTTTCAACCGGGGCACCAACTCGCCCAAATCCCGCTGACCATGGCCTCTGCCGCCAAGACCGCCGCCAAGACTGCCACACCGGTCGGTTCCCAAGACACGACGCCTCTGCTGTCGGTCCAAGGACTGGCCAAGGCCTACTCGGGCCGGCGCGTGGTCGACGGGGTGTCGATCCATGTGGGTGCGGGCGAAATCGTGGGCCTTCTCGGACCCAACGGCGCCGGCAAGACCACCTCCTTCAACATGACCGTGGGGCTGGTCCGCCCCGATGCCGGTTCGGTCCAGTTCCGTGGCATCGACATCACTCGATTGCCAATGCATCGACGAGCACGACTGGGGATCGGCTATCTCACGCAAGAACCCAGCGTGTTCCGCAAGCTGACCGTGGAGCAGAACATCCTGGCCATCCTGGAGACCTGTGAAGGTTCCGCCAGCGAGCGTCAATCGCGACTGGCCTACCTTCTGGACGAACTCGATCTGGCCCGTTTGGCCAAGAGCTACGCCTACCAGTTGAGCGGTGGCGAAAAGCGCCGCCTCGAGATCACCCGCGCACTGGTGACGTCCCCCCGACTGTTGCTGCTCGACGAACCGTTCGCCGGCATCGACCCGATCGCGGTCTATGAGGTCCAGAAGATCGTGCGACGTCTGCGTGACCGCGGGTTGGGCATCCTCATCACTGATCACAATGTCCGGGAAACCCTCCGATTGGTGGACAGAGCCTATGTGATTCATCAGGGCAGGGTTCTGGTGGAGGGAACGGCCGAGTTCTTGGTCAACGATGCCAAGGCCCGAGACATTTACCTTGGGCCCGATTTCAACATGTGAAGAACTCCCGCAAGGCGCCTCCCATGAAGCCGTCCAACGTCACCGTCGAGAAATTCTACACCGACCACGCTGGACCGCTGGGACTGAAACTCCTGACCGGCGGCGGCTTCCTCAACCGGCTCATCCAAGAGCCCACCGTGAACCGCCCGGGCCTGGCCTTGGCCGGATTCCGCCGCTACTTCGCCAACAAGCGGGTGCAAGTGCTCGGAGCCGTCGAAACTTCCTACCTGCGGTCCATCGAGCCGGACCTTCGGAAACAGCGCTACAACGAACTCTTCCGCTACAAGATCCCGTGCGTGGTGCTGTGCCGCGGCATCCGTCCGGAACCGGAGTTCCTCGCCGCCGCTGACGACCGAGGCGTGCCGGTGTTCCAGACCGAACTGGTGACGATGAAGTTCATCAGCCAGGCCACATTGGCGCTGGAACAACTGTTTGCCCCTCGGACCCAAATCCACGGCTGCATGGTGGATATCCAGGGCATCGGCGTGATCATTCAGGGGGAGAGCGGGATCGGCAAAAGCGAGGCGGTGCTCGGGTTGCTGGAGCGCGGCCACAGCCTCGTTTGTGATGACATCGTTTGTCTCACGCTGGCCGACGGCAAAGAACTCTTCGGCACCGGCAAGACCATCACCCGCAACCTCATGGAGGTGCGCGGCATCGGAATCATCGATGTCGCCGCGTTGTTCGGAGTCGCCGCCATCCGCGCCGAAAAGCGCGTCGATTTAGCAGTCACGCTGAAGGTCTGGGAAAAGGCCGGCGAGATCGACCGCCTGGGTTTGGATCAAGGCTATGCGAATTACCTCGGGATCGACATCCCGCACATGGACCTGCCGGTCCGGCCAGGCCGCGACATCGCCCGGGTCATCGAAGTGGCCGCATTGCACACCAAGCTCAAACTCAGCGGCGTCAACCCAGCCGAGGATTTGCAGCGCCGATTGATGATGCAAATGAACCCCCGCCTGTAGAGATAGAGAAGGCTCACCCCAGGCAGCGGATCAGCCCAGAAATTTGCCCGGATTGAGGATGCCCACCGGATCAAGGGCAGCCTTGACTCGCCGATGCAGCGCGTCGGATTCGGGCGAAACGGCGATGTTCCACCAAGGTTTCTTCGCCAAACCTACCCCGTGCTCGCCCGTGATGCTGCCACCCAGGGCGACGACACCTTGGAATAACTCATCGAGCGCCCGGTCGCTCGCCTCACGCTGCGCCGGAACGGATTCATCGAGCATCAGGTTCACATGGATGTTCCCGTCTCCGGCATGGCCGAAGCAGGCTACCTGAATGCCGTGCTTTTTCTGGAGAGAGGCACCGAGTTGAAACAAGGCTTCCAGCGATCCCCGCGGCACGACGACATCCTCATTTAGCTTGGTCAGTCCCGTGTCCCGCAGCGCGTAACTGAATTCGCGGCGCAACTTCCAGAAACGCTCACACCCCTCCGGCCCCAAACCGCGTTGGACAAAGGTGGGCTGGAACTCCGAGATCAGTTGGCTGAGTTCGGCGATCTCGGAGCGGACGGCCCGCTCGCGACCATCCA
Organism: Verrucomicrobiota bacterium; assembly: GCA_947464705.1. GTDB lineage: Bacteria > Verrucomicrobiota > Verrucomicrobiia > Limisphaerales > UBA9464 > SXXZ01. The sequence continues at coordinate 13,244 of CANHYD010000018.1, forward strand.
ACTCCACGATCATCAGAGCGCCCGCGCCCTTCAGGAGTTTGGATCCGGTCCGACGCCGGGCCGCATCCACCGTGAAGCCATCAGCCAATTCCAGGGCACTCGGCAGGAATCTCGCGGCGAAGATGGCCCGGATGGCCCGAGCCGCTGTCTTCATGTCCGCAAACCCGACACCCACACAGGCCCGATAGGCCGGGAGCGGCAGCAGCTTCAGGGTCGCTTCGGTGACCACCCCAAGCATCCCTTCACTGCCGACGAAGAGGCGGTGCAAATCAAAGCCCGTCTTGTTCTTGTGGGTTCGGCCCCCCAGTCGGGTCACTGTTCCATCGGCCAGCACCACCTGGAGTGCCATCACGTAATCCCGAGTCACCCCGTACTTGAGGCAGCGCGGCCCACCGGCATTGGTGGCGATGTTGCCCCCGATGGAGCAATCAGCCCGACTGGCCGGATCCGGCGGATAATAAAGCCCCTGACGCTCCACGGTCTCCTGGAGAGCGGCGGTCACCACACCGGGCTGCACCACCGCCACGAAATCCGCTGCACTAATTTCGAGAACCCGATTCATCCCCGCCACGGAAAGGGCGATGCCGCCGTGCACCGGAACACACCCGCCAACATAGCCATATCCTGCCCCGCGCGGCGTCACCGGAATCTGGTGCTTCGAGGCAAAGGCGAGGACTCGCGACACCGACTCCACTGAACTGGGTAGAGCCACCGCCTCGGGCTGGTGGGATGCAAACCACTTGTCGCCCGCATGGGCGGCCAAGGCTTCGGGGGTAAAAACCAACTCTCCGGGCGGCAACTGCCGCGCCAGACGACCTAGGAGGGACCGTCGCGTCACCGGACGATCCTGCGCTCAGGGGACCACGGAGGAAACACGGAAAGCCACCTGACATCAGATCGTCATGCCGATCGATCCGGCCCAGCGGGACTCCGCTTGGGCCTATTCCGGAAGACCTGGAAGGCTTTCCACACCACTACTTTGAGGTCAATTCTTGGACCCGAATCCGACGGTATTCCATCTGACCGCGGTCGGCTTCCAAACCAATGGGGCCCGTGTCGGGCAATTTTAGCGCGGCTTCCAAGACTTCGCCATTGCACGTGCAGTGGGCGACATTGTCCTTCACCACCACCTCGATCTGGTTCCAGTCCTGCGGCTTGTACTTCTTGAGGGCTTTGTACGGGCCGGCCACCCAGTAA
>CANHYD010000019.1 GCA_947464705.1 Verrucomicrobiota bacterium
AAGAGGACGATGGCCACGCAGTTCGAGAGGTTCAGCGATCGTGCCTCCGGATTGGCCATGGGGATGTCCAGCCAGTGATCTCGGTGGGCTTGAAGCAGGGCCAACGGAAGGCCGGCGGTTTCACGCCCGAACACCAGGTAATCGTCGGCTCCAAATGCGGCTTGGGTGTACCGAAGCGGGGCACCTTGTTCCACAAACCAGAGTCGGCTGCCGGCCGCGAGGTGGGTGTGGAACTGGTTCCAAGTGGGCCAGCGTTTCCAGGTGACCAATTTCCAATAATCCATGCCGGCCCGGGCCAGTCGTTTATCATCGATTTCAAAGCCCAGCGGCTCGATGAGATGAAGGGTGGAGCCGGTGGCCGCGCACAATCGGGCGATGTTGCCCGTGTTGGGGGGGATTTCAGGTTCGACGAGGACGATGTTCACGGAACGCAAGGCGGTCGGTGGAAGACCGTGCAAGATCGGTGCTGTCGGGGGCAACCGGGAATAGCCCGTCTTGACGCTTGATCCGGAGGGTCCGGGTTGGATCATCACCCTCCGATGCCTACCGAATCCTCTCCAGGATCCGCACCGTTCTGGACCACCCCGGAATTCCCCCGGGTGCTGCCCTTTGCCGTGTTCCTCCTCATCGGAAGCCTGGCCGGAAAATTCTTTCCCGGTTCCGAGTATTGGATTTATGCCCTCAAGACCCTGTCTGTCGCTGGGCTGGTTTGGGTGCTGCGCGGGCGCCTGCCGGAGATGCGATGGGAGTTCACGGTGCCCGCCGTCGGTGTTGGGATTTCGGTGGCTGTGATTTGGATCGTCATGGACGGATTCATCCCGTCGCTGTCGGACCTCTACGACCGCGTCTCGACTCTCTGGACCGGTCGTCCACCGCAACCGCAGCCGGAGGATCCGCCTTGGAACCCACTGGCGTTCTTCAAGGACAACCCAGTTCTGGGATGGGGATTTCTGGCGATCCGGGTGTTGGGACGTTCGGTGCTGGTGCCGATGATCGAGGAAGTGTTCTACCGCTCCTTCCTGTATCGGATGATTGTTCGCCCAGATTTTCTGGAGGTATCCTTGAGGACCTGGAATCCCATGGCGTTCGCTGGAACCTGTCTGCTCTTTGGGCTGAGTCATCCGGGTCAATGGTTGGCGGCCATTGTGTGCGCAGCCCTTTATCAGGGATTGGTCCTGAGCCATGGGCGGATCGGGGACGCCATGGTGGCCCATGGAGTGACCAACGGCCTCATCAGTGCCTACGCCATCAGCTCTGGCCAGTGGCAGTTCACTTGAACCGAGTCGTCTGGGATCCGACCGCCCGCCGTCATGGAACAAAGATTCGCTGCCGCCGGCGTTGAGACCTCAGCGCCTGAGGCGATGCCTTTCCGTCCCACGGCCCTCCCGCCGTGTGTCGTTTTCGAGGACGACGACCTGCTGGTGGTGAACAAGCCTCCGGGTTGGAACACCCATGCCCCGAGTCCGTACGCGGGTGAGGGGGTGTATGAATGGCTGCGCCACCGGGAACCGCGTTGGGCCGAGTTGGCGATCTTGCACCGCCTCGACAAGGAAACCTCGGGTTTGATGGTCTTCGGCAAAACGCCTTTGGCCAATCGGTCTTTGACGCAGCAGTTCGAGCAGCGACGGGTGGAGAAGGTGTACCGACTGCGCACGGACCGCGCGGTCCAGTCCGCCGAATGGATCGCCGATTGGTCCGTGGTGAGGGCCGGAGACCACTACGTCGCCCGTCCTCACGCCGCCGGGCTGGATCCAGCGGAGACGCGATTTCATCGGGTCGCCCAAGGAAACGGTTGGACGGAGTGGGAGGCCTACCCGCGAACCGGCCGAACGCATCAAATTCGGGTGCATGCGGCTCAGGGCGGCATGCCTCTGTTGGGGGATTCACTTTATGGGGGCAGTCCCGCCAGCCGCCTGCATCTGGCAGCCCATCGGCTCGCTTTCGAGCACCCGAGGACCGGAGATCCGGTGAGTTGGTCGGTGGATCCGCAGTGGGATCGGGCCCCTCGGAGTCTCTTGCGCCAAGCAGTCATCCCTCCCACGGAGACCGACGCGTATCGATGCCTGCACGGAGCCGCGGATTCCGCTGGGAGTGGCCTCTACCTGGACGCCTTGGGGTCCTTTCACTTGCTCCACAGCGATTCCGAAGTCTCCCGGAGCCTTGATGTCGCCGGGGGGATCGAGGCTGCCAACCTGTACCATCGGCGCTTGAATCGGAAGGTCGGTTTCTCGGGCACGGATGAGAATTGCCCCCGGTGGGTCCGCGGTGAACGGGCTCCTGAGGTGTTTACGGTTCGAGAAAACGGGGTTCGGTATGAGATGCGATTCGATCAGGGCTACAGTGTCGGATTGTTCCTAGATCAGCGGGACAATCGTCGTCGCCTCATCACCGGTCACATAGCCTCCGGCTTTCCGCTATTGGGCTCTCCGGTTGCCAGTCCGGAGGTGCTCAACTGCTTTGCTTACACCTGCGCCTTCAGTGTCTGTGCGGCGCTGGGCGGAGCCCGCGCTACCAGTCTGGACCTCTCCAAAAAATACCTGGATTGGGGGCGGCGTAATTTCGAACTCAATGGCCTAGACCCCTCCGCTCACGATTTCATCTTCGGAGATGTCTTCGATTGGCTGCGGCGCCTCGGCAAGAAGGGGCGGCAGTTTGATTGCGTGCTTCTGGACCCTCCGACTTTTTCACGCTCCAAAGAGCGCGGGGATTTTCGGGCCGAGCGCGATTATGGAATCCTAGCCGCCTCAGCCGCGGCCGTGTTGAAGCCCGGGGGCATATTGTTTGCCTCCACCAATGCCGCTCGCCTGGAACCGGAGGTCTTCCTCGGTCAGATTCGAGCGGCCTTGGCCGGGGTGGGGCGGCGTGTGGTCCATGAACACTATGTTCCTCAGCCGCCTGATTTCCCGGTGAGCCGTGAAGAGCCTGCTTATCTCAAGACCGTGTGGATGCGAGTGGCTTGACCCGGCGGATTTAGGCAAGGGGATGGATTCCCCCAAAGGGCCTTCGAAACGGCCGCCCTGTTGCACGGACTAGGTAATCCCTATAGTCTCAAGCGATGGCAGAGAAGACGTTGGTGCAGATTCCAGTGGCACAGAGGGAGTTGTTCGACAAGGGGTTGGCGGCTCTCCAGAAAAGCAATCTCGATTACGCGGTGGCATTGTTTGTCCAAGTGCTCAAGGCCGAACCGGGTTTTTACGAATGCCGTGAAGCGCTCCGGGCCGCCCAGCACAAGCGGGCAGGGACCCGCGGGGGTGGGTTGTTCAAAAAACTGCTCGGATCGGCCAACACCTTGACCTCCGGACGACTGGCGCTTCGGTCCGATCCGTTGGAAGCCATTCTCATCGCCGAGGAGGCTCTGAATCAGGACCCTTCCAACATGCAGGCTCATGATTTGTTGGCGGATGCTGCTTTGCAGGCTCAGTTGCCCAAGACGGCGCTCCTGTCGCTGGAGGTCGCCTTCAAGGCCAACCCCTCCGATCGAAAGTTGGCCGAAAAACTGGTCGAGGCGCACACCCAACTGGGCAATCACTCCCGGGCTGAAAAACTGTTGCGCGACCTGCTGTCGGGCGATTCGGGAAACCCGGCCCTCAACGAACGGCTCAAGAACTTGTTGGCGCTGCGGACCCTCAAGGAAGGGGGCTACGAACAACTCTCCAGCGGAACCGGAAGCTACCGGGACGTGCTGCGGGACAAGGATCAAGCCAAGTCGCTCGAGCAGGAGCAACGCGAGGTGAAGGACGTGGACGTCTTGGAGCGACTCATTGGTGAACAAGAGGTTCTTCGGACGACCGATCCGTCCAATCCTCGTGTGCTGCGCACCCTGGCCGACCTTTGTCTCAAGAAGGGGGAGTTCGATCGGGCCGTGGGCTACTATGAGCAAGTCCAGTCGGTGAGCGGCATGGCCGACCCGCTCATCCTCCAGTGCATCCGGGATACCCGTGTGGCTCAATTCGCCGCACTCGAGAAGACCCTGGACCCGCAGACCGAGGCCGGGCAGTGCGCACTGGAGGCCCTGCGCCAACGACGGCAGGACTACCTCCTGGAGGATGCCAAACGCCGCGCGGAGGCCAATCCTACCGACCTCTTGGTGCGATTCGAGTTGGGCGAACTCTACTTCAAGGCAGGGCGCTTTAGTGAGGCCGTCGCGGAGTTGCAGAAGGCCCAGAACAATCCCAACCGTCGGATTGCGGCCATGGGACTGCTCGCTCGAGCATTTTTCCAGCGCGGTATGAATGACATGGCTGCGAGAAAATTGCAGGAAGCCCTAAAGGAAAAGCCGGTCTTTGACGATGAAGCCAAGGAGTTGACCTATCACCTCGGCATTGTTCTGGAAAAAATGAATCGCCCCCAAGAGGCCATTGAACAGTTCAAGCTCATCTATGAGCAGGACATTGCTTATCGCGATGTCATGGCCCGGGTCGACCAGTTCTACGCCTCGCAAAGTTGACGGTTCAAACGCACCCATGGGTCCAGGAAAGGTCATTGTTGCCGACGGAAACGAGCACATGTCGCTCGAGAAGGTCCTGATCGTCGAAGACAACGAAGTGATTCGACGGGCGTTGGAGATCCAACTCCAACGTCGTCGGTTCGACGTGATAGGCGTGTCGACCTTGGCGGTTGCCCAAGATTACCTCGGCAAGGACAACTGGGATTTGGTCTTCGTTGATGTTCGTCTGCCCGATGGCGAAGGAACCGACATCCTCCGCGTCCTCCAGAACCGTTCGGTCAAACCCCTGGTGGTGATGATGACCGGCCATGCGTCCATCGAATCGGCGGTGGCCTGCATGCGGGACGGTGCTTTCGACTACCTGATCAAGCCGTTCTCGTCCGACCAGATCGACATCACGCTTAAAAAGGCCCAAGAGTTCACTCAACTCATCAAGGTCAATCGGTACCTCAGCCAGGGCGATCCTTCAGAGGCGACTGGTTCCGAGCTTCTGGGTCGTAGCCCGGCCATGCAGGCTCTTCGCGATCTGATCCGTAAGGTGGCGCGAACGCAGGCGACGGTGTTGGTCCAAGGAGAGAGCGGCACCGGCAAGGAGTTGGTTTCGAGGGCGATCTACCGTGAGAGCTCCCGGGCTAACGGGCCATTCATCAAGGTGAACTGCGCGGCCATTCCGGAGAACCTCATCGAGAGCGAGTTTTTCGGGCACGAGAAAGGTGCCTTCACTGGAGCGCTGACCAAGCGGGAAGGGCGCTTTGAGTTGGCGCACGGCGGGACGATCTTGCTGGACGAGATCAGTGAGGTGGCCCCGCACGTACAGGCCAAGCTCCTTCGGGTGCTGCAGGAGCGTGAACTGGAGCGCGTGGGCGGCAATCGGTTGATCCGAGTCGATGTGCGGGTCATCGCCACCACCAACCGCAATCTGGAGGAGAGCATCGCTCGCAAAGAATTTCGCCAAGACCTTTATTTCCGGCTGAACGTCGTACCCATCTCGGTGCCACCGCTGCGGGAGCGCAAGGAGGACATCTCTTTTCTGACCGAACAGTTCATGCAGCGCTTGGCCCGTAAGCACGGTGTTCGTGTCAATGGCATCTCGGCCTCCTGCCAGGCAGCACTGATCTCCCACGACTGGCCCGGCAATGTCCGCGAACTCCAGAACGTGATCGAGCGGGCCGTGATTTTGTGTCCGGATGGGGGCGAGTTGTCCGAGAGCCATCTCGGATTCCAGCCCTCCAATGTCACCGTGGCGGTTGCCCCGCTGCCGGTGTCGCGCTCCACGGCCATCGGCGGTGCCGTCGACCTGTCTCCGTCGGCGCCCACATCATTTTCAGCGCCGCATTCCCCACCGAGTTCGGCTCCGGTGGGTCAGGGGGCTGTCGTTCCGCTCGATCAGTTGGAGAAACAGGCCATTTTGCAGGCGGTGGACGCCTGTGGTGGCAATCGGACCCAGGCCGCCCGTCTGCTGGGGATTAGTGTCCGAACCATGCGCAACAAGCTGCGCGAATATGGTGTGGCTCCGGGCGGTTCCGACTCCGGCTCCGACGATGGAGAGGGCGGTGGGGATGAAGTCGTGGTGGGTTCGGGTGCGGGTTCCACCGGGAGTTTGAGCCCGTCCGATTCGAACCTGGGCCACTCGACTTGATCTGGGCGAGGCACCCTGCTCAGCGTCATCGGGTCGTGGATTCCTCGGGTCGTACAAGTTGAAAATCAACCGCGTGCCCGCGTGGGGCGGTCGGTTTTTGACGCGCGATTTTACTTCTGGGGCTGCCGGTTAGCTGGAGCGGCTTCTTTTGCATCGGCCGCGCTGACAGCAGTGTCTTCCGCAACAGCTTCGTTGTTCACTCGTGACGGGCCTTAGGCACGAGGCTCGGCATTCTCGGCGGGGAGCTCCGGGGGTAGGGCGATTTCTCCGAAAGCGCCATGTCTGCGGTGCCGGACCGCTCGGAGATCGGTCCCTACCTGGGAGGTCTTCGGGTGAGAGCCTACCCAGGAGGTGCTTGGGCGATAGCCTACCTGGGATGTCTTCGGGTGATAGCCGGAGTTGTGCCGCAGGCTTGGAATTCTCGGGGGAGCTCCGGGGGTAAGGCGATTTCTCCGAAAGCGCCACGTCTGCGGTGCCGGACCGCTCGGAGATCGGTCCCTACCTGGGAGGTCTTCGGGTGAGAGCCTACCCAGGAGGTGCTTGGGCGATAGCCTACCTGGGAGGTCTTTGGGTCGCTGCCCGCTTCGTGCCGGATCGGGCGATCCGGCACGAAAGGGGGCTCCTGGAAGGGGCTCAGCGCAGAAACGCTTCGTGCAGGCCGCCGTCCACCGTAATGACCTGTCCGGTGGTCTTGCTGAGCCGTTGGCTGATCAGCAGGAAGTACGCTTCGGCCTGATCAGCCGGGGTGATCGGTGACTTGGTCAGCGTCCGATCGGCGTAGAACTGAGCCAGTTTGCGGACCAGGGAGTCGGTCGCCTCATCGTCCGTGTAGGGGATGTTGTACTTGGCGAGGGATCCGATCACTCGGTCCCGGGGGAACATGGCCGAACCCTGAACCACCGTCGCCGGCGCCACGCCATTGACGCGCACCAGCGGGCTCAACTCGATGGACAACTCGCGCACCAGATGATTGGCGGCCGCCTTGGAGCAGTCGTAGGCAACGCTGCCTTTTTTGGCGACCACCGCGTTGGCGCTGGTGGTGAGCACCAGGTTGCCGCGCAATCCCTGTTCCTTCCAAGTCCTGGAAGCCTCGTCGCCAACCAGGTAGCTGCCGGTGACGTTGATGTTGAAGGTGAGCGCCCACTTGTCGTCGGGAATGTGCCCACTGGTGTCGCTGGGCACGAAGATACCCGCCGTGACGCAAATGGAATCAAACCCGCCGTAGGCCAGCGCCACGCGATCGAGCATGGCCCGGATGCTGGCCCGGTCGGTGATGTTGGCCGCCAGGCCGATGGCCGGACCGCAGCCACTAATGCCCGTGCCGGCGACGCCGATGCCCTGTCCGAGCTTGGCGATGATCTCATTGGCGGTGGCCTGAGCCGCGGCTTCGTTGAGGTCCACGCACACGAGTTGAGCGCCTTCTTTGCTGATCCGCAGCGCGGTTTCCCGGCCGATGCCGGAACCGGCACCGATCACGACGACCACCTGGCGCGCCAATTCTTTTTCGGGCGGCATGCGGCGCAGCTTGGCTTCCTCGAGCAGCCAATACTCGATGTCGAAGGCCTCCTGCTGGGGCAGGGCGATGTAGCGGTCCACCGCCTCGGCTCCGCGCATCACTTCGACGGCGCAGTTGTAGAACTCGGCCGTGACGCGGCTCTCCGACTTGTCCTTGCCCCAGGCCACCATGCCCAGACCCGGGATGAGAATGACCGTGGGATTGGGGTCGCGCATGGCCGGCGAATTGGAACGCTTGCAGCGCTCGTAATAGGCTGCGTAGTCCTTCCGGTACTGTTCCAAGCCCGCCTTGAGCTTGGCCTTGAGGGTCGCAGCGTCCTCGGTCTGCGGATTCCAATCCACATACAGGGGCTTGATCTTGGTGCGCAGGAAATGGTCGGGGCAGCTGGTGCCGAGTTCCGCCAGTCGGGCAGCATCCTGGGAGTTGGTGAAGCGCAGGATCCGTTCATCGTCCTGCACGGTGCCGATCAGTCGGCGTTGTTGACTCACCTGTCCTCGGAGCCAAGGCAGGATGGCTGCCAACCGCTCGTTGCGGACCTCTTGAGGCAAGCTCTGGTACTTCGGCCCACCGAAGGCGGTCGCGTCGCCTCCCTTGGCCTGATACTTCGCCTCAATGAATGCGGCAGCCTTTTCGATGTATTCGAGGGTGGCGAGGTAGCACTGCTTGTCGTCGTCATCCCACGAGATGAACCCGTGCTGGCCCATCATGATGGCCTTGGCTTTGGGGTTTTTCCGGCACACCGCCTGCATCGCCAGACCCAGTTCAAAACCAGGGCGCATCCAGGGGACATAATCCATGGAGTCCCCAAAAATCTCTCGGGTCAGTTCCACGCAGCGACTGGAGGCGGCAATGGCGATGATCGCATTGGGGTGCATGTGATCGACATGACGCCCCGGAATGAAGCTGTGCAGAGGGGTGTCGATCGAGGACGCCCGCGGGTTTAGGTTGAAGGTGGTGTGGGAATACATGGCCACCATGTCGTCTTCGGCCGGCGACTTTAGACCCTTGTCCGCGCGGGCGGCATACACGCCTTGGAGTCCGATGAGGCGATCCTGATAAAGCGAGCTGAAGAACTCCCGCGAGGCCGTGCGCAAATCGCCGCCAGAGCCTTTGACCCAAAGGACCGTCACGTCTTGGCCGGTGAGCGGATCCTTCTCGATGAGTTTCGAGGAGGTGTTGCCGCCACCGGTGTTGGTGACCCGCTGGTCGGCGCCCAGCTTGTTGGATCGATAGACCAGACGGTCTGCACCGCTCAGTGCATTGGCTTCGGAGTCATTCCAGAGATTGGAAACGTGCTTAAATTGGCTCATGGCGAATTGGCTGCGATGGATCGGACAGCGACTGTTAAACGACAACGCTGGAGTGCCTGCTTTCTCCGTCAAACCGAAACTTGGACTCTGAGAGTCTGTCTGAAAATCGGGAGGGGTCCTGCGGCTGGGGAATTCTGGTTTGGGCAAGGCGGTGAGCGGCGGGGCAGACCCTCTGCGGGTCTGCTTCCTCCTCGCGCCCTCCCAAACAGAACCCCTCCCCATTTTCAGACAGGCTCTGAAGATCCAATGGATGCCGTTGTGGATTTTCAGGCTGGTTTGGCCGATGCTGTTTTCCATGAAATCGGCCTATGAACTGGCAATGGATCGTTTGAGCAAGACCGCACCGCCGGCCAAGTTGACCGCCGCACAGAAAGCGGAACTGGCAGAACTGGATTCCATTTACGCAGCGAAATTGGCCCAGGCGGATTTGTCGACCCGTGAGGCCCTTCAGGCAGCGCAGGCCGCCCAAGACTTTGAGACCATGGAAGTGCTCCGGCAGCGCTATGCCAGCGACAAGGCCAAGATCGAAGCCGAACGCGAGGCCAAGAAGGATCGGGTTCGAGGCGTTTGAAGTTCGGGTGGAGACTCCGGGTTTTGGCTTATCGTGGGACGGACCCGAGGTCGCTGCGGATCGCCCAGCGCAGTTTGGCGGGTGCTGAACGCGGGTTGGACCGGAGTTCCTCAGGTCCCGGCCGTCGGACGGAGTCGCTCACGACGGTGTAGAGCCCTTGCCGTTGGCCTTCCGCGAACGCTTGCTTGACGCGACGGTCCTCGCCCGAGTGGAAGGTCAGGATGGCGACCCGCCCACCGGGCTTGAGGCAGGTCGGCAATTGGCGGAGCAAGGCCTCCAAAACACCGAATTCATCGTTCACCTCGATCCGAAGAGCCTGGAAAAATCGGCGGATGCGGGCATCGCCTTCGGCCTTGTCTCGCGTCCACCCGCGCCCTCGGTAAAGTTCGTGGAGCAGTCGGGCGAATTCGCGGGTTCGGGTGACGGGCTGTGTTTGCAACGCTGTGATGACGGCGTCGGACAACGCATCGGCCATGGGTTCGTCGGCGTTGTCCCGAAGTGCCGTGGCCAGTTGCTGCGGCGTCGCACGGGCCAGCCATTGGGCGGCGGAAAGCCCCTTGGCGGGGTTCATGCGCAGGTCGAGCGGGCCGTCGTCCTTGTAGGTGAACCCGCGGGCCGGATCGTCGAGTTGCATCGAAGATACGCCCAGGTCAGCCAAGATCCCGTCGACAGTCAGGATACCCAAGCTGGCTAGACCTGCCCCCAGACCCGCGAAGTTGCTCCGGACCGGAATGAATTGGCCTTCCGACCATCCGGCCTGTCGGAGGCGTTCCGTGGTCTTGGGCAACTCGACCGGGTCGCAATCAAAGCCCACCAGTCGCCCGTCGGTTCCGAGGCGGGCCAAGATTTCGCGGGCATGTCCCCCATATCCGAGGGTGCAGTCCACCAGGGTTTGTCCGGGTTGAGGTTCGAGCGTCTCCAGAATCTCTGTCACCAGGATGGATCGGTGGGATCCAGCCGGGGTCTTGCCGGACGCGATGATCCGGGCGACGTCTTCCGCGTATTGCTCCGGGTCTTTCTCTTTGTATTTCTCAGCAAAGCGACGCGGGTGGCTGCCCGCATAGCGGACCCGGCGGCGGTGAGTGGGAATCTCGCCGGTGGAGGCAGCCGGTGACGGAACTGGCTGGGGATCAGGCTGAGTCTGGGGATCGGGGAGCATGTCGAGCAGGGGTGCGGTGGCGTGACGCAATGGAGGTTATTTCTTTCCCCCGAGAATGAGGAGGACGACGTCGAGGATGAAGAGCAGCACGATCGTGATCTCCAATGCCATCATCCATCGATTCGCATGGTCGGACTTCAGCAGTTCGTGGAGTTCGCCCACGGTCTTGAGTTTTTCTTCGACGCCCTTCTTCCAATCCGCCAAGTGAAAGCGCCCGGCAGTGGTTTCATAGATGCGGGCCAAATGCCAGTCGCCCAAGAATTTGTTGATGTTGGACAGTTCGTCGCTGAAGCGGGCCATGTCGATGCGGAGTTCGCGCAAGCCGGTGATCAACGCCTTGCGGGTCCGCATGGGGGCTCCGGCTAAATCCCGGTAACTGCGCTCAAGCACGAGGTCCAGATGACGGTCATACGCTTCCAGCTCCGCCAATTGCAGGTTGGCCACCTCAATGGCGTAGAGGCATTCCTCCCACTCGCTGGGTGCATCCACCAGCAGGGCGGCATCCCAGTCGATGACCGCCAAATCATGCTGGTAATAGCTAATGTGGCGGGAGGTCGATTCGTGGATCTCCTGGCCGGACAGGCAGGCTGGATCGTTCTCCTGGTTGAGCAGCCCGGCGATGGCCTCTCGATGGTGAGTCATCCAGGATTCCGACCGGAAGGGGACTCCGTTGTCGGTGGGAGGTTGCAGGCAGAAAACGGTGTAGCCCTCCTCTTCGGAAAGGCCTTCGTTGGATCGAAGCACCCAGGGCGCCAATTCAGACCGCAGTTTCTCAGCCAGGCCACGAACCTCTTCATCCAAGGTGTGTTGAAGGAAGTGGAGGTCGTGGTAAGCGACCAAATCGGCCAGCGCATCCACTTCGAAGGGAACCCGAACGCGGATGCTGATCGCACCGATGGGGAGGATCTTGGCCTCGATGCGAATCTGGACGGGCCCGTGGGGGCCGACCCGATCTTCGGGGGGCAAGCGGATCATCCGTGGCCGGTAGAAGACCAAGTGCTTGGGGTTCCGCTTGGAAGCATCCAGACGGTATTCGGAAATCCGGTGTCCCATCAGGCTGGCCGGAAGTTCCCGCGACAGCTCGTAGGCGATGTCATAGGCGAAGAAATACACCACCTCGCCCCGAAGGCGGGCAGTGGGCGAGGGGATGTTCGCGTCCATGATCAAAGAATAGCCGGATCCCCGCGTCGGGGAAGGTCGGGGCCTTGGATCGGAACGATTTTGGTCGGATCGGTCGGGCTGGAAGCATCGACTGAAATCGACCCGGTGGAGCCGCACCGCGAGTCAGCCTCCGGCGCATTCCAATAAATCGGCGGCGAAAGCGCGGACATCTTCCTCGCGGGTATCCCAGGAGCACATCAAACGGCAGCCGCCTTCGCCGATGAAGTTGTAGAAGAGCCAGCCCTTGTCCCAAAGCGCCTGGATGACCGGCTTGGGCAGGTCTACGAACACACTGTTCACCTGTCGGGGAAACAAGACCCGCACGTTCGGGCAGGGCACGATGAGGTCATGGAGTAGTGTCGCCATGGCGTTGGCGTGGGCGGCATGACGCAACCAGACGTCATCCCGAAGCATCCCCACCCAGGGCGCAGACATGAAGCGCATCTTCGAGCAGAGCTGCCCGGCCTGCTTGGTCCGGTAGGCGAATTCTTCGGCCAAGGCCAGGTTGAAGAAGACCACCGTCTCCCCCACATGGATGCCATTCTTAGTGCCACCGAAGGAGAGGACATCGACGCCGGCCTGCCAGGTGATCTCGCGGGCTGCCACGCCCAAAGCAGCCACGGCATTGGCAAAGCGTGCGCCATCCATGTGGAAGCGCAGGCCGTGCTTCTTGGTCATGGCTCCGATGGCTCGGAGTTCCTGAGGGGTGTAGAGGGTGCCGACTTCGGTGGGCTCGGTGACCGTGACCACCTTGGGTTTCGGGTAGTGGATGTCGGTGCGGCGCAGGACCGCCTCCTCGATGCCCGCCGGGGTGAGTTTGCCGCCGTCGCCGGGCAGCAGCAGCAGTTTGGAACCGTTGCTGAAGAATTCTGGGGCGCCGCATTCGTCCTTCTCGACGTGGGCGACCTCATGGCACAGAACGCTGTGGTAGCTCTGGCAGCAGGCCGACAGGGCCAGCGAATTGGCTGCGGTGCCGTTGAAGACAAAGAAGACTTCGCAGGGAGTCTCGAAGAGATCGCGGATCCGGTCTGTGGCGGCTTGGGTCCAACGGTCATTGCCATAGGCGGGCTCATGGTCTTGGTTAGCTTCAGCCAGAGCAGCCCAGGCTTCCGGGGTGATGCCCGCGTAGTTGTCCGACGCGAAATGCCGTCTGGGTCCGTGGGTTTTTCCGAGGGAGATATTCCGTGCTGTGGATTGCGAACTCATGCGCGCGGTCATGAGACCCCGATTGCGGTCTAACTGCAATCCATCGCCGCCCATCGAGAGTTCACCGGATTGACGCGCTCGGGTTGGGTTGCCTCGACTTCCGGAAAGCCAATACTCCGACACGAAAAAACCGCCGATGGATCTCGGGGATCCGTTCGGCGGTTGGATAGGTCCGGGTGGACCGACCTTGGAAGGTGAGACTACACGCGCGGTGCCAACTTCTTTTCCACGGGGCTCTTGGCCAGAACCGTATAAGCCGGGAGTCCGTTCTTTTGGGGAACGACCACTTGGCCTTCGATCAGCGGGGCAGAGTATTCCACGAACTTCTCGTTCGGCATGAAACCGTCTTCGCTGATCCAGTCCCGGGGAATGAAGTGCTCGACGTTGGCGATGTTCTCCAGCGGTTCGAGTTGGATCTCCCAGCGATACGGGCTGGAGGAGAGGCGGACGATCTTGGGCATCAGGCCCGACTTACCTGAGACAGCGGCGCGGACGGCAGCAGAGCCGCAGGCGAAGGCCTCATCGGCATCGGTGAGACTGGCGTAGTGAGCGGCGGCGCGCTGGGCGTAGCCGAGTTTCACCGTGCGGGTCTTCAGGTTGAGCTTGCCCTGGACGATGGAGGCCAACGCGTCGGCGGCCCCGGAGAGCACCGCGTGCCCGAAGGCATCGAGGCGGGTCTTGTCGGCACCAATCTCTTCGCCGGCTTCGTTCTTCACGCCCTCGCCGCAGACGACCACACAATACTTGTGCTCGGCGACTACTTCCTTCACCCGATTGAGGAATGCGGTTTCATTCAGCGGGATTTCTGGCAGCACGATGATGTGCGGCGGGTTGGCCGGATTGCCTTGCTTGGCCAGGACGGTTCCGGCGGCGATCCAGCCGGCGGCTCGGCCCATGACTTCGACGATGCAGCAGGA
>CANHYD010000020.1 GCA_947464705.1 Verrucomicrobiota bacterium
AATGGCGGCCTCAACCCCGTCGACCACCGCCACGTTCAGGATGTAGTTGTTGTACTCAGTCTCCCAATCTTGCGCTTCCGCCATCCGCGCTGAACTGGCCGTGCCTTGGATAGCGCCGGCAACCCAAGGAAGCGAATCCGCGTCGGCATGAAATTCCACAGCCTTGGTGGACAAGCGAGCCGCCATGCGCGGCAGGAATCCAGAGGCTACGGCCCGGTCGACCAAAACGGTTTCCGCGGCATTGCATGTCGAGGGACGCTGGCATTTGGCATTGAAGACAATTTCTTCGGCCATGCCCAAATCGGCCGCCGCATGCACATAGACGTGGCATACGCCCTTGTAGTGTTTGATCACCGGCACCTTGCTGCATTCAGTGACCGCCCGGATCAGGCCCTCACCGCCCCGGGGCATGCAAAGGTCCACATACTGGGTCAACGATAAGAGGGCTGGAATGGCCTCCCGATCAGCGGTGGGCACCACCTGAATGGCGTGCTCCGGAAAACTCGGCAGGACAGACTTGGCCGAGGCGATCAAGGTCTCAGCAATCAACCGATTGGAATTCAATGCCTCCTTGCCACCCCGGAGAATGGTTGCATTGCCGGTCTTGAAACAGAGTGAAGCCGCATCGGCGGTCACATTGGGCCGGGATTCATAAATGATGACCACCACGCCGATGGGGGTGGTGATTTTACGCAGGCGGAGGCCATTCGGACGATCGCGCGTGTCGAGCACACGCCCCAGAGCATCCGGAAGAGCCGCTACCTCGCGGAGTCCCTGAGCCATTGCAGCAATGCGGTCGGCATTCAGCGCCAACCGATCCATCATCGCTCCCGTCAATCCGAGGCTCTTGCCCACCTCTAAGTCGAGCGCATTGGCCTCCAGCAGGCGTGGTGCGGCGACAACCAAACCCTCGGCCATCGCCCGAAGGCAGCGGTTCTTCTCATCGGCGGACAACCGGGCTAATTCACGCGATGCAGCCTTGGCTCGTCGCCCCAGTTCCGTCATTTCATCCATCAGCGCCATGCCGCCAGCCTAGCCCTGCGAGGCGGGTGACGGAAAACCAAAACGCGCCCCCTGCCCCAATGGATACCGCTGCTGCTGTCAGCGACACGGAGGCAGACGGCGGCGACTACCAGGTCCCCAACGGACTGGCCGGCAAGGAACGCCCTTCGGGCCAGACGACATAGACCGTCTGATGCGAGGCCGCCCAGGCGTTCCGGAAAGCCGCCCTCGGAAACTCGCGCCGGACGCGGCTCAATCGGACACCGGGGTCGTTGACGCTCACGGTCGACCCAGACAACCCGCAGACCACCACCAAGTGTCCATCGCCCTTCTCCGGGTTTGGCCCCCCTTTCAACACCGCATACGACACCGACGCCGCCACCGGAATCC
Organism: Verrucomicrobiota bacterium; assembly: GCA_947464705.1. Lineage (GTDB taxonomy): Bacteria > Verrucomicrobiota > Verrucomicrobiia > Limisphaerales > UBA9464 > SXXZ01. The sequence goes on from CANHYD010000020.1 coordinate 1,393, forward strand.
CCGAGTCCAACAAGGCCTCCAAATCGGCGATCCCGCCCAAACGGACAGCCGCAGCCTGCAAACCCGGTCTACTGCCCGCAAAGGCGGCATTGAAGGACCAATTGCCAGTGCCGGGCCACCCGGGATCGTGCACGCCGGCGGCCACGGTGCGGACATCCAAGTCCCATTCCGAGTGGGCCGTTTGTCGCCCCCAATAGGCCATCAGCATGGCGAGGCTGGTCGGGCTGCACCACTGGGTCACGCCTTCAGGGTAATCGGCTTGGGATTTTTGTGGGACCTCGAGGATCGTCGGAATGGCCCTTGTAGCTGGGGTTGCCTCTGCGGCCGAGATCGCCTCTTCAGGGCCCGAGGCCGGTGACCAGAGGGCCAAATCCATCCGCTTCAGGGCCGCCGGTGTCTGGGTAGGATCCGAGAACCGCACTCGCAACCGGACCGCTTGCCCTCCCGTCGGCAGCAACAGCGTGTCCGTGTCCACCGAGCCTGAGCTGTCCCGCTGGCCGCGCACACTCGTCCGTTGCGCGAGCGATGGCGACCGAGACCAATGTCCCAAATGCCACCACCGGCCCCAGTGCCCAGCAGTCCGGACCTGACATTCGACCTCCAAATCCACGTCCCTGCGGAGATTCCAGGAGACCACCAATTCCCGGAACGGCCTCGAAGACAGCCACTCCTGCGAAGTCCAAGACGAACCATTCGTCGACTCCCGTTGGAACTGATGAAACTCCGTCACCGGAATCCACTGAGCATCCGCCCAGGCCAATGCCGACGTAAAAAAACACAGCCACCCTAGGAACCGCAGCCACATAGTTTCAGTGTGGCCACCACTCGCAGAATGTCGCTTCTGGAATTAGGTCTCTTCCAGCTGCAATTGCCAGTCTGGAGGCCTCTCCCGGGTCAGCCATCGCGCGCGTCGATGCAACAATGACCCTGCCCGCATTCCGCGTGATTCTTTTGCCGTTGCCCGACTCGTTCTCTGGGCGTTGGATGGCATCAGTTGTCCGGATACTTGCCATGAAGCCCTTCCCATCCCTCCGCTCTTCCCGGATCGCCTTCACCCTCATCGAGTTGCTGGTGGTCGTGGCCATCATCGCCATCTTGGCCGGAATGCTCTTGCCCGCGCTGGCCAAGGGAAAGACCAAGGCCCTGCAGGCGCGCTGTACCTCGAACCTCCGCCAAATCGGAATGACCTTCGCCATGTACACCGGTGATTCGAACGACCAGTTCCCTTACTCCGGCCGCGATTGGCCCCAAATGGGGTTCATCGATTTCCTCAAGCTGATGGATCCCTACATCAGCACCAATGCCCGGTCCTTCTACTTTTGCCCCTCGGAAAAGGGCCGCGGATTCAACCTCGAGTGGACGATGGCGAACAATTACCCCATCAAGACCAACGAGCTGCTCTTCCCCTGCTCGTACTATTACTACAACCAATTCTACCACAACAACGACAGCGGCGCGCTGCAAGTGCGCAAGGTCTCCGAAGTGAAGTCACCCACGAAGAAGGCCATTTCACCATGCTTTTCCAGCAATCGGGGGAAATGGAACGATATTTACAAAGGCACCGGAGCGGCCGCGCACGGACCACGAGGCATGTCGCTGCTCTTCGTGGATGGGCACAGCGAGTTTGCTCTGTATGACCGTCTCAACGCCCCGTTCAAGGAGGGGGCCAAGCTCATCTACAACCTCGACTGGACCGTCGGTGGGCTTGCGGGCGAAGATCTCAAATAGCAGGTGAGACCCAGTGGTTTCCTCTAGGGTGCACGGTTTCTTCTCAGTCCCCGACTGGCGAAACTCATGGAAACAGTGAATGCTTGCGGCCCGGTTCGGGTTGATCCGTCCGGGGCCCATGCCGATCACCGACCACATCCGAAACAAGCTGTCCACGGTTCCGCACCGTCCCGGTGTCTACCTCCACAAGGACCGATTAGGCACGGTCATTTACATCGGGAAGGCTCGTGATCTGCGCAAGCGGGTCTCCCAGTACTTCCACCCATCTCGACGCATGGGGTGGGACCTCAAGTTCAATGCCTTGGTGGATGCGATCCACGACTTCGACTGGCACATGGTCAAGAACGAGGCGGAGTCGTTGCTGTTGGAAAGCCGGCTCATCAAGGATTTCCAGCCGCGCTTCAACATCGACCTCAAGGACGACAAGCAGTTCCTCCTTCTGAAGGTCAACCTCAACGACCCCATCCCGCGCTTCACACTGACCCGCCTGCGGAAAGACGACGGCTGCCTCTACTTCGGCCCCTTCGCCCATTCGGGCAGTGTGCGCCGGGCGCTGACCATCATGCGCCGGAAGTTCAAACTTCGAGGCTGCCGCCCGCTGCACCCCAATGAGTCGGATTACCGGCACTGCCTCTACGGCAACCTCCAACACTGCACGGCGCCTTGCATCGGCAACGTGACTCGCGAGCAGTACCTGGAGCAGGTTCGCGCCGGGATCGGGTTCCTGGAGGGGCACACCGAGGAACTGCGCAATGAACTCGAAATCGAGATGCGCAAAGCCGCTGCCAACCTCGACTTCGAGAAGGCGGCCCAGCTTCGCGATGCGCTGGAAGACCTCAAACGCACCACGCTCAAGACCGAAAAATTCGAGCGCATTCCCTACACGCTGCCCGTGGCGGTCCACCCGGAATCCGACCTGCGGGAACTGGGCCGGCTGCTCGGTTTGGCTGCACCCCCGGCCCGGATCGAGGGCTTCGACATCTCCAATATCAGCGGCACATTCATCGTTTCTTCGATGGTCAGTTTCTGGCACGGCCGCCCCGACCGGGCTAATTACCGCCGATTCCGGATGAAAACAGTCCGCACCCAGGACGATTTCGCCTCAATGGCTGAGACCATTCAGCGACGGTACAGCCGCCTGAAACGGGAGGTCCAAGAATCGATCGCCCCCGCAGTCGGCCGTTCCGCTTTCGAACCCGAAGACTCGGCAGAAGATTCCCCGGACGATTGTCTCGAGGCAGAGAGCAGCTCAGCCGAATCCCCGGAGCGTCCCTGGATCCCGAAAATCTCGGCGGGACCGCGATTGCCCGACTTGATCCTCATCGACGGTGGCAAGGGGCAACTCAATATGGCCTGTGCCGAACTCGCCAAACTGGGGCTTTCACACATACCCATCCTCGGCCTCGCGAAGGAGTTCGAGGAGATCCATTTGCCTGGAGAAAAGGATCCCCTGCGGCCCGGGTTGGACAGCCCTGCGGTCAAGCTGCTCCAGCGAGTCCGTGATGAAGCCCACCGGTTCGCCAACACCTACAATGCCCAGCTCCGTCTCAAGAAGATCAGCGAGAGCATTCTGGATGAGTTCCCGGGCATTGGTGAGGCCCGCAAAAAGGCCCTCTTGAGGCGTTTTGGATCGATCCAACGGTTACGCATTGCACCCATCCACGAAATCGAACAGGTGGACGGTTTTGGCGGCACCATGGCTCAGGCGCTCAAACGCTTCCTGGAGGCCCGCAAGGACTCTTGAGGTTTACGATCCCGGAGGACCATCGATGGTCATGCCATCCATCTGATAAATCCCTACCAGGTAACCATTCTCGCGCATGGCCCCAACCTTGAGCGTGCCATAGAGGGTCACAGCCTGATCCATCACCGGCTTGATTCCGGACGTGGTCATCTTCACGGCGATCCACTCATTGATCTTGGGCACGGTACCGAAGCAGCACATGGACTGGTCGCGCATGAGCAGCAGCTCGGTCACGAGGCCCCCTTCTACTTTCAAGGGCAACATGAAGCCTTTCACGGCGACCTTCTTGCCGCTGAAGGCCTTCACGTTGGCAGGAATCTGAGAATCGGGATCGGCCGCCGGGGCATTAGTCTTCGAGGCAGGAGCGTCTTCGGGCACCTCGTACTTGAAGGTGGCCAGCACATCGAAGCCAACGGAAGCAAAGCCAGGTTTGGCCGCAGGAGCATTGGTTGCAACGGACGGCTTGGAGGCCTCGCCTTTGGGTTCCACCGCCTTGACCTCGCCGGCCAATGGTTTGATCGGCTTACCGCGGGGTACGGCTGCCGGTGCGGTCGATTGAGCCGTCAACGGCGAACGGAATCCCGGGATGGAACCCAGCCATGCTGCAGCCAGAAACAGGGTCAGAAATCGAAAACCCCGTTGAACTCCCTTTTGGATTCCCGGCCTCATGAATACCTCCGCACGCATGGGTTCATCTTAGCGTGCGGCCTCCTTCAACGCCAGTGTCGCTCCAGGGGAGATTTCGCCCACTTGGACGCTGCCGGAAGGTGGGACGGGATTTTCTGCAGGACTTTCTGCAACCTAGCCTCTCTGTATTTTCCCCGGCAACTTTCCCGGATGGCCCCTCTGCCCCCTCGAATTGCATGGATAAATCCACGGGCGAAATTCTTGTGGAGACTGTGCATGGGCATTCTCGGTGCCCTGGGCCCGTTGGAAAACCACGCCGACAGCACCGTTGTGTTCAACGAAGTGCACTATCATCCGGCAGATCGGGAGTCCCTTTTCGAGTGGGTCGAAGTGCACAACCAGATGGCGGTCAGCATGGACCTCACCGGGTGGCGGCTCGCTGGAGGTATCTCCTACTTGTTTCCCCAGGGAACGGTACTGCAAGGGGGAGGCCAACTGGTCATCGCCGCCAACCCGGCCGCGCTCCTACAACTCGGAGTCACCAACGTGGTGGGCCCCTTCCAGGGGCGTCTTTCCAATTCCGGTGAGACACTGGAACTGCGGAACAACAACCACCGGCTGATGGACGAGCTCTCGTATGGCACGGACTCGGAATGGCCCGTGGCTCCCGATGGCCATGGACCGAGCCTAGCCAAAGGGCGAGAAACCGCCGCCACGAGTTCCCCGGGCCACTGGCGTTCTAGCGCCCAAAACGGTGGGACACCGGGAACGCGCAATTTCCCAGCGACCACCCCAGGAAGCCTTCCGGTGCTGGTGACCGGTTCTCAGGTGTGGGATCAGCGGCCTGCCGCGTCGCCAGCTCTCGGAGTCCTCTGGAATCAACAGGACGACGGCGACCCAGCCTGGAAGCCGGCGGCTGCGCCCTTTTTCGGCGGTAACGCAGCCACGCCGTCCGGAGCGGAGGTACCCATCCCCACTCTGTTTGCGACGGGCGTATCCGATTCCCGAAAGGCGCTCGCTCCCGGTTTGCGGGATCCGCACTACACGGTGGTCAGCTCGGCTCATCCGGTTTCTCCGGTTCCGCCTACCCCGGCGCTGGTAATCGAGGGGCATCCGGCCTGGTTGGCCAATGACGCGAACTCGCTTTGGCTCGGCCCGGTGAATCCGGGAACCGCCAGCGTCGCGGCCGGTGGTTACCGCTACCGCACCGGTTTCGATCTGAGCGCCTTCAATCCCGACTCGGCGAAGATCCAGATCCGGGCGGCGGCCGACAACCGGATCACGTCGGTGCTCCTCAACGGTCGCAGCGTCGGCATGAGCTTCGAGGGATTCCAGGTGCTCAGCCCGACGTTCGGTGTGACCAACGGATTCATAGCGGGCACCAACACGCTAGAATTCCTCTGGGCCAACGATACGACTTCGCCCAATCCGGCGGGATTCCGAGCGCAGGTTCAGGGTACGGCCCGCAGTCGATTTCATCCCGACAGCCGATTGGTCCCATCCGTCGCCCAGGCGGCGTGGTTTCGCACCCGCTTCGTGGTGCCGCCCAGCCTGGCCCAAGCGCGACTGCGACTCCGGACGACCTACGACGACGGTGCGGCCTTCTACCTGAACGGCCGGGAAATTCACCGGGGCAACCTGCCCTTGGGTGAACTGCGCCCTGAGACTCCGGCCCTGGCGTCGCGGCCCGGAATCCCTGCACCGATCGAGGTGTTCCTCCCGCCCGGGGCGTTGCAAGTCGGCACGAACTTTCTGGCGGCCGAAGTGCACCAGGCGACCGACGGGCTCGGAGATCTCTGGTTCGAGGCGGAGCTTTCCGTCGTGGACGTGCCCGATCCATCGAAGTCCGGCGTGCGCCTGAATGAAGTGACGACGACGGGGCCAACATTCTCGGTTGAGATCGTCAATATCACCGACGAACCCGTTCCGTTGGATGGCTTTCGCATCACCTCCACGGGAACCGTATCGGGAAGCCGCGCCTTCCCGTCGGGAACGACACTGCCTCCGCGGGGACTCCTCGCCGTGTCGGCGTCGACCCTGGGCTTCAGTCCGGAGCGGGGTGACCATTTGCTCCTGCAAACTTCGGGTGGGGAATCGGTGGCCGATGCCCTGGTGATCGGGCCTCGGCCCCAGGCCCGCTTTCCCGATGGCTCAGGAGCGTGGCATTTCCCGGCCGCCCCCAGCCCGGGCCAGACCAATCAGGTCCGGCTGCAGCGCGATGTGGTCATGAACGAGATCTTCTACCATCCGCCCGAGGGCACGAACTCCGGGGCGTGGATCGAACTGTTCAACCGCGGTGATGCCGACGCCGATCTCTCGGGTTGGGCGATGACCGATGGCATCCGCTTTCGATTTCCAGCCGGAACCTTGCTTAAGGCGGGTCAGTTCCTGGTGCTCGCCGAGAACCCCGAGACTCTCCGCGCGGAGCAGCCCGGGATCCGGGTGCTGGGGCCGTTCTCCGGTCGATTGGCGGGCTCCGGAGAACGCCTGGTCCTCAGCGATGCCGATGGCAATCGCGCCGACATGGTCGAGTACGCCGACGCCGGCCGGTGGCCGGAGGAGGCCGATGGGGGCGGCTCGAGCCTTGAGTTGCAGGATCCGTGGGCCGACAACGCCTCGCCCGAAGCCTGGGCAGCCAGCGATGAGTCGTCGCGATCGGTCTGGGTGCGGCACTCGTATCGCGCGAAGGCCGTCTCTGCTCCAGGACCCACGCTCTGGAACGAGTTCGTCATAGGGCTACTCGATGCGGGCGAATGCCTCATCGACGACCTCCAGGTCATCGAATCACCGGGCACGGCCACAGCAGTTCCGTTGCTGAAGAATGGCGAGTTCGCGACGGGCCTCACCGCTTGGCGCAGCCTGGGTACCCACCGATTGAGTCGCGTCATCGACGATCCCGGACAACCCGGGAACCCGGTGCTGCACCTGGTAGCCACGGGGCCCACCGAGCACATGCACAATCACCTCGAGACCACATTGGCTAACAACAAGACGGTGGTGAATGGGCGCGAGTACGAGGTGTCGTTTCGGGCCCGGCACCTGAAGGGGTGTCCGCGGTTGAACACGCGGCTGTATTTCAATCGGGTGGCCAAGACCACCGAGCTTCCCAGGCCGACCCGCCACGGGACACCGGGGGCGGGCAATTCAAGACGGATTCCCAACCTGGGGCCCTCCTTCGAGGGCCTGAGCCACAGCCCGTCCGTGCCCTCGGCGGGACAGTCGATCACCGTGAGCGCCGTGGTCTCCGATGCCGACGGAATCGCCAGTGCCCGGTTGTTCTGGTCGGTGAACGGAGCCGCTTGGCAATCCAAGCCGGCCTCCTGGGATCGCTTGGGTCGAATTACTGCGGTGATCCCCGGTTCACCCTCCAGTGCGGTGGTGCAGTTCTACCTCGAGGCCACCGACGGCCGTGGAGCCGCCTGCTGGTGTCCCGCAGCGGGACCTCGCTCGAGGGCCCTCGTGGGGGTGGCCGACGGCCGTGAACGACTCGGATCCCTGCACAATCTCCGCGTGCTAATGACACCGGCCGATCTGGCGTTGCTTCATGCCGAGACCAACGTCATGAGCAACGAGTTTCTGGGAGCCACCGTGATCCATGACGAGCAGGAGGTGTTCTACGATGTCGGCATCCATCTGCAGGGTAGCCAGCGTGGCCGACTGGATGCAGGTCGCGTCGGATTCACGCTCCGATTCCCGCCGGACCACCTGTTCCGCGGAGTTCATTCCGGAATCTCGATCGACCGTTCGGGCGGCTACACCGGCGTGGGTGGCGATCAGGATGAGATCGTCCTCAAGCACGCCCTCCAACAGGCCGGTGGGCTCCCGGGAATGTACGACGACTTGGTGCATGTCATCCCGCCTCGGTCTGATCTGACGGGAACGGCCCTGCTGATCCTTGCCAAATACGGCGACGTGTTCTTGGACTCCCAATTCGAAAACGGATCCGATGGCGACGAATTCAAGCTGGAGCTGATTTATTATCCCACCTCGACGGTCACCGGAGGACGGGAATCCATCAAACGCCCCCAGCCCGACGAAGTGACGGGCGTGGACATCACCAACCTGGGCAACGATCCAGAGGTCTATCGATGGTTCTACCTGCCGGAGAACAACCGATCGACCACCACCCATGAGCCCATCATGGCGCTGGCCAAGGCGTTGTCGCTCACCGGAAGCGCCCAGGAGCAGGAATGCGAGCGCCTCATGGATGTGGACCTCTGGCTACGGGCCGTGGCCTTCCAATCGCTCTTCGGATTGGTCGACACCTACCCCTTCGACAATCCCCACAATTTCATGATCTACTTCCGCCCGGGCGACGGACGGGCCCTGCCCTTTCTCTGGGACATGGATTTCAACTTCGGTGCGGCGGTCGATTCGCCGTTGAACCGGACCACCGGCAATCTGGCTCGGCTCTTCAACCTTCCTGGCAACCAGCGTCGGTATCAGGCCCACCTGCTCGACCTGGTCACCACCACCTTCAACCTGAGGTACCTGGGGCCGTGGATCGATCATTTCGGCACCATGGCCGGGCAGGATTTCAGCGGCATCCGCGGTTACGTGGATCGCCGTTCGGCGTATGTCCGCAGCAAGCTTCCCACGACCATCCAATTCCGGGTGACGAATCCGGCGACCAATCCCTCGCTGGAGACCGGATCGACAGCGGTGCTCCAGGGCACGGCGGGCCTGAACCTGCGGGAATTGGTGGTGGAAGGCCCCGAGGAAACCAACCGGGTGCGATGGATCAATGCCACCACCTGGCAGGCGACGCCCACCCTGCGATTGGGCCAGAACACGGTCCGCGTCCGAGGTCGGGATTCTACAGGAGCCCTTGTGGTCGATTCCGAGTGGGTGATCACCAGCAGTGCCGCCGGCGGTGGTCTCGATGCCGACGGAGACCAGATGCCCGACGCCTGGGAGCGGAGCCATGCGCTGGATCCAGTCCGTGATGACCGCCTTGAGGATGCTGACGGAGATGGCCAAGACAACCGGGCGGAATTCCTGGCTGGTACCGACCCCAGGGATCGGTCGAGCTGCCTGCAACTCCAATGTGATTTTGGGGATGGCGGACCTTCGGAGGGGCGTGTGCGTCTGCGCTGGGGTGCCAAGGCCGGGCGCTCCTACACCGTGTTGGAAAGCCCGGTTTCAGAAGGCGCTGATTGGGGCTCCGTCGCCTGGAGACGCCATTCCAATCATCCCGCAGGAGCCGCTGATCACGCCGCCGAAATTCTCATCCCTCGGCCCAACCCCGGGGAATCCCGCCTCTACCGATTGGTGACCCCTTCCCAACCGTGACGGCTGCGGGCCCAAGCCAAACCTCCTTGGCCTCAAGGGTTGGCCATTCCGGGACTGGGGGGCAGGATTCGGAAGGTCTCGCTCTGCGATGCCGATCGTCCCCAAGCCTGATCTCGGGCCAATGGACCGAAGGTCACCGCATCGAGCAGCGCATTGAATCGGTCATCACGGTCCACCAACCACAGAGTTTCGCCGTCCCGGTTCAGCTTGAAATTGGCATGCAAACCGGGTGAATCGGCCGTGTCTTCATCCAACCAGACCAGCAGGTAACCCTCGGGTTCCAGGAGTGCACCCGGAGGAAACCGCCACTGCTGAGGCTGGGCGGGATCGTCGGTCAGGTAGCAATCCGCCAGCGACAACTGGTTGGTCGAGGTGTTTCGCAGCTCGACGTAGTCGGCAAATTCATCCTAAGGATCGCGGATGATTGTGCCGTTGTCGGCCACCAGCGTATTGATCCTGACGGGGGACGATCCGTTCCCACCGGTCATCACTGAATAGCTCAGAGCCCCTCGCTCGGTTCAAGTCAGGTAGAACCGGGTGATCCTGACCGAGTCCGAGGCCCGGGCCTCCACGTAGTATTGAACCCGGGTTCCCGCCGGATATGCGGGCGTCCTGGCGGTGTAGACTCCAGCATTTGCCACGACATCATCGCTGGTCCCGTTATCCGACATGCGTGCCGATTCAAAACGTCCCGACAGTCGTTCGGATCACGGACTCACTTGGTGAGGTCGGTGGATGACTCGAGGAACCAGTCGTTTTTGGCCGAACCCACCAGCGAAATGCGCACGGCCGATTCGCTCCAAATGGCTCGAACCCCGGCCTCATCCGAGCGCAGTTTGGGAAAACCGTCCACCAGCCCGACCCCGCAGCAGATCCCAATCACCCTGACCATCGATGTGACCAAGGCCTGTGCCCTAGGAAGCCAGCGAGTTTTGAACAGATGTAGACGGGTATCGAAAGATATCAGCTCCGTTCCATAGAGAATCATTCGGGTCCATGGTCCGACGGAGCCATTGTTTCGGATGCACTTTTCCTGCATGAAAAGGGCCAAGATTACGTGAATCCGGTTCCAATGACGGAACGAGCATCGGCCTGCGACCCGATTGCTGCGATCTGATTGCCGCCTTGCCCACCGCAGCCTAGGCGCATTTCTTCCGAACCGCACTCGCGTCTCCAGGGTTCGAGCTGAATTCTCTCACAGAGGCGAGTGGTGATGTTCCGACCAGCGGAAATTCACGGATCATCCGATGATCGTTCTCCCCGGTCACAGGCTGTGCGGAGGGTTATTCGTCTTCAGTGTTTTCGCCCTTTTTTCCGGCGAGCGCCTCAATCCCTCGCAATGCGGCCACAGTCACCACGATGCCCACTCCGAGAAGCACCGCGAGCCCCGTCGGACTCTTGGCCCACGGAATCAAGTCGAGGAGCGTCCAGACACTCCTGAAGATCAGGATTGAAGCTCCAATCAGCACCATCTCCAGCCAGATGATTTTTTTCATTTTATCGATGCGGTTCGCTAACCCCACCGCTCGGGCTGAGCAAGGGCATTTTGGTGCGGGTGGTGTCGTTCGAAGGCCGCTTCGCCGACCCCCACTCCTATTTCTGGGGAGAAGACAGCACGGGTGTGTTGAGGCCATGGAGTCCTTTCGGAGTGGGTGTCCGGCGGAGTCATGACTGCCTTGGAACGAGGGATGAGCAAGATTCCATCCTCTGTGTCCCTAGCCTGAGTTGCCTCACGCGGCGGACGCACCCAGGCGAAGATGGCGGGCACTAAACCGAGGTTCCGGAGCCGGAGAATCTCCTCCGCGAACTTGGGTTAGCCTATGACAGCCAGCGTCCCTATCGCTGGTTGGCCGTCGGAAATCTGAGAAGGGTCCGAATACCGCGCCTGCCGGATGCCCTGTTACCCGCGGTCGCCCGCGACCGCCGCCCTGCCCCATGCCGGGTCTCAGAACTTGCGCAGCTTGCCCTCGGGACCCACCACCCAAAACAGATTTCCCTCGAAGAACCCGCTGTCCGCCACCAGTTGCCGGATGCCGGCCGCCTCGAGCTCGGCTCGTTGTGCGGCGGGGACCTCGGGATCCAACGCCGGCTCGAAGAGGAAGGTCTCGGTGAAGTTGTGGTGCCCCGGGGAGTAGGTCTGAGAGACCCCGCTCCGCAGGACCAACGGATCGCGCGTCAGACCGATGATGCGCGTTTCGATGAAGCCCAGATTGGGTGCGGTGTATCCGGCCGTCGGTCCCCGGGGTTCCGGGGGCCACAAGAATCGGGTCTCAACCCGCAGGCCACCGGTGCGCGAAAGCGTCCGTGATTGCGGGAGCGTCCCGGGGCCCGACGGGCGCAGCGGCACGAGCCGGACCGTCTCGTTGGTGGTCGTCCCGGGACCCTCCCAGGTCAACTCCGGCTGCGGTCTCTCGTAAGCGGCTTCGAGTCGCAGCGATCCGTCGAGGAGGGTGACCCAGGCCGAGCCGGGCGGGGTGGCAGAACGCTTCCAGTCGATCACCAGGCTGAGGGTGCGGCGCTGGCCTTCGGAGCCCACCACCCAGGCGTCGCGCGTTTGGTCTCCTGATAGGGAATGAACGAATCCCGGCCAGGTCGTCACGGCATTGGTCAAGATCCAGTCGGCACCAAGGTGCGAGGCGTCCCACGCAACCGTGGTGAAGGGCGGCGTGCCGAGACCGGCGGCGGTCAACCGGCGCGCCTCGGTCACCAGGCGCAGCTGGCACTTGAGCCGGTGCTTGGCGAAGACGCTCGAGTATTCGCCCTCCTCCACCACGAGTGTTTCGTCGGTGGGCATCAGGAAAGTCGTCACCGGCGGGGCCGGGGCATCGGCCAGCGGCAGCGGGCGCACCTGCTTCAGTTCGAGACGGCCCGGTTGCACCCGCTTGTACTCGAAATCGAGGGCGAAGCGTTTGCGCGTGGGATTGCGCCGTGCGTACTCCTTGGCCACCGC
>CANHYD010000021.1 GCA_947464705.1 Verrucomicrobiota bacterium
CCGGAGATTGGGTCTCGCTGCTGTCCTATCGGGTGGATACGGGGTCTCGTCTGTTGGAAGAAACCAATCGGTTTCGCGTGCGGGCCATCATTCCCTTACAGGGGCTCCACGCCGATCGATCGCTGATGCCGGAGTTTCCCGGACTGGCCAAAGCGGAGAGTACTCAGGATTGGGATGCAGGCTTCGAATTGACGCGGCAAATTCGGGACAAAGACGAAGCCTACTGGAAGCAATGGCGAGGAACACCCAAAGCCTTCATCACCCTGTCGGCCGGGCGAAAGATGTGGGCCAACCGCTTCGGGAACGCCACCGGAGTCCGATGGTTTGCGGGGGATTTCTGGGACACCCGGACGCTGGCCCGTGGCATTTCCCAAGATTTGGAACGCAGGATCCCGCCGGCCGAACTGGGATTGCGCTTCCAACCCCTCATCGGCCCCGCCTTGGCGGCCGCCCGAGGGGGGCAGGATTTTGGCGGTTTGTTCATCGGATTCAGCTTCTTCCTGATCGTGTCCGCGCTGCTGCTGCTGAACCTCGTCTTCCGCTTCACCATCGAACGCCGTGTCCAAGAGGTAGGCACCTTGTTGGCTCTGGGCTGGACCCCCAAGGCGACCTCACGACTGTTCTTCCGCGAGGGGCTCCTGTTGGCAGCCCTCGGTGCCACTCTGGGAACGGGCGGAGGACTACTTTACGGACTGGCCGTGCTCATGGGCCTCAACACGCTGTGGCGAGATGCCGTGGCCGGGGCTTCGCTGGACTTCCATCCCGCGCTGAGCTCCCTGGTCGGAGGCTGGTTGGGAGCGTTGCTCATGGTCGGCTGGACGCAGCACCGGGCTCTGAGGCAAATCCTCCGACGCAGTCCCCGAGAGCTACTGAACGAGGGAGCCTCGGTAGGCTCTGGGGTGGGTGAGGCGGTGTCCCTTTTCTGGCCCGGGCTGGCTCTGCTGGGAGCCCTTCTCCTGGCAGTACTCGGAGCGAAGGCTGACCCCGCGCTGCGACCCGGCTACTTCTTTGGATCGGGGGCCTTGTTGCTCGGATTTGCTCTCCTTTTCCACCGTCGGCAGCTTCGGAAGGCCCGAACTGATTCGGTGGCCACCACCCGACATCAACTCCACTCCCGCGCGCCGGCCCGCCAACCCAACCGGTCTGCTGCGGTGGTCAGCCTGCTGGCGGTAGCCGTATTCCTCATCGTGGCCGTGGCCGCAAACCGCCTCGATGCCTCCCGAGATGCTCATCAACGCAGTTCCGGCACCGGTGGGTTCAGCCTCTGGGCGGTCTCCTCGCTGCCTGTCGGTGAGGACCTGAATTCTACCCGGGGTCAGGAGCGACTCGGACTGGATCCCCGACGCCTGAAGGGAATGTCGGTGGTTCCGATGCGGGTCCGGGAGGGAGACGATGCCAGTTGCCTCAATCTCAATCGGGCCCAACGCCCCCGGCTCTTGGGAGTACGGCCAGAATCATTGGCCGAGCGGAAGGTATTCACCTTCCAATCGCTCGCCAGCGGCATGCCTGCCGATCGACCCTGGATGAGTTTGGAGCACACCGGCTTGACCGACGAACCCGTGCCTGCCATCGGCGATGCCAACTCGATCCAGTGGGCCCTGGGCAAGAAGATCGGAGACACCTTGGATTACGTCGATGAACGGGGGCGCCCGTTCCAAGTCCGCCTGGTGGGTTCTGTGGCCAACTCCATTCTTCAGGGTCAATTGTTGATCTCGGAGGCCGAGTTCCTGCGCCGTTTCCCGGGCGAAAACGGCTATCGCTCCTTCCTCATCGACACGGATGGACCTGAAAAAACCGTCGCCGAAGAATTGACCCGGGGCCTCAGTGACCTCGGGCTCGAGACCACCCGCACCGTGGACCGACTGAACCGCTTCAATGCCGTCCAGAACACCTACCTCAACACCTTCCAATGGCTGGGCGGTCTGGGCCTGCTCCTAGGCAGCGTCGGGTTAGGATTGGTCGTCCAACGCAATGTCCTAGAGCGACGGGGCGAACTGGCCCTGCTCGCTGCCGTGGGATTCCAGAATTCACAGATCCAATCCATGATTCTTTCAGAACACCTCCGGTTGCTGGCGCGCGGCATGTTCCTGGGCATCGCGGCGTCTTTGCTGGCAACGGCTCCGATCTGGAGCTCTAATCTTCGGGGACTGCCGTGGATTTCGCTGGGCTGGATCCTTGGAGCGGTGTTCCTGAATGGCGTGTTTTGGACGTGGCTGGCGACCCGTCAGGCCTGCCGTGGCGAACTGCTGACAGCCCTGCGCGGCGAATGACCGCCTCCCCTCGGATTCAATCCCCGCCCAAGAGGCGTTTTAAATCGGCGCGCGCCTGATCCTCGCGAGAATTGCCCGAACCGGCCGCCGCACGCCATTCCCGCAACTGGAAGTCGAAGTATTCGCAAAAATTGGCAGAATCCTTCTCGGCCACCGGCTCCGCCCGACGCTCACGACACTGATAGGCAGCCTGTCGGTCATGAAACTTGCAGTTGAGGCAGACCCTCAAGTCAGCCCGGCACTGCGGACAACTTTCGCTGCGCCCCGGGACGTCCCGAAGGGTCCAAAGCCAACCGCACCGGTGGCAGTGTCGCGTCATGACCCAGAGAGTAAGCCTCGGATTTCCCAACGGAAGGCCCAAACGCAGCCGATGCTGACACCGGAGATAAAACTCCGGCTTAAGTCCTGAGAAGGTCCTGCCGATAAACGGTCAATGGTCCCCCAACTTGTCTCCGAACGTGACGAGCAAAAACCTCGTCTGGAGCTGCGTTTCCTTCGATCGGCTGCCGTGCTCTTGATGCTGACCGCCGCCGCCAAGGCGGCCAGCGCCTTTGGCACCCAAAGTATCCTGGAAAAATCAGATCCAATTTTTTGGGTCCTCAAGAATCGGGAATTGCTCGTGCTGGTCGCTGCCCTGGAGGGGGTCGTGGCTTTTTTGCTGCTTTCCAAAGCCTCCCTTTCGGTGAAGCGGGGATCGCTCATTTGGCTCTGCACCAACTTCCTTCTGTATCGCCTGGGGCTTTGGATCACCGGAGCCCCGGCTGCGTGCAAATGCATGGGTGACCTCGCCGGCCGCATCGGCCTCTCCGACTCCCAGGCCTCTTGGATCATGCTGGGCGCTCTCGGTTACATGCTGGGGGGGAGCCTCTTCTTTTTCTGGCGATCCCGATCCACCCAACTTCTCCCGAATCTGTCCTCCAACGGCCGGCGCCGATCCGAAATCCAAGCCCACTAACTTCAATTCCGCACCCCATCAGCCCCCAAAACTCGCCAACAGTCGTCTTATGAACCCTTTGCAACACCGCTGTTGGGGATCTGCAAATTCGGTGCTGGCACGCGGGCCCCTACACACGACATCGCATTCCGAAAAGCACTCAGGCTTCACCCTGATAGAACTGCTCGTCGTCATCGCCATCATCGCCATTCTGGCGGGCCTCATCCTGCCGGCACTGGCCGGAGCCAAACGCCGAGCGGCCACCACCCAATGCCTCTCGCAACTCCGGCAATTCGGTCTGGCTGGAGGTCTCTACGCCAACGACCACGCCGACTTCATTCCCCCGAATCTCGACGGCGAAAACGTCCCCTTGGGTGAAACCTGGGTCCAGGGATGGCTGGGTCTTCCCGGTCCGGATTGCACCAACACGCTCTTTCTCAAGCAGAGCCTGCTCGCGCCGTATGTCCAGAACACGGCGTTGTGGAAATGCCCTTCGGCCCAAGATGTGACCCTCGGGCCCTTTCGAATGCCCCGGGTGCGCACGATCTCCCTCAACGCCTTCATGGGTTCGAGTGTCCGCTCTCCAGCAGCTGAGACCTACCGCCGCATGTCGGACCTGATCCAACTCTCTCCCACTGAGGCCCTCACCTTCCTGGAGGAACGGCCCGAGACCGTCAACGATGGTGCCTTCTCGCTGCAGTGGGATTTCAAAGAGTCCCAACCCTCCGGATGGATGGTCCGCGACAAGCCCGGCCATTTGCACAACCGGTCGGGCAACATCGCCTTCGGAGACGGCCATGTGGAAACCCACCGCTGGATGAACCTCGGGGTACCCTCGGTTCCCCGGGATGATTTCGAAGCCCCCAACGATCCCGATGTGCTGTGGCTGCAGCGCCATGCCACCTGGAGGCCCCCGGAGAACGTCCGAAATTAAAAACGGTGCGAGCCCACTTTAACCCGACCGATTCACTCCATGATCCCCCTCGCCGCGGCCGCTTCATGGAAGCGTTATTTGATCTTCTGTGGAGTGGGTGCCAGCGGTCTATTGGTGGATATGGGGCTCTTCCATTTGCTGCACATGCGATTGGGTTGGCCGCTGGAAGCCTCCAAGCTCGCGGCTGCCGAAACGGCATTGCTCAACAACTTTCTGTGGAATGACCGTTGGACCTTCGGCCACCGACCGATCGAGATCGACGCACCCTGGCACCGACGGCTCTTCCGTTTTCATGTGATCTGCCTCTCCGGAATCGCCCTCACGATGCTGTTCCTCGGTGTCCTGCACCGATGGGCAGGCATCCACGCTGAATTGGCCAATGCTGTGGCCATCGTGGGGGTCAGCGGCTGGAACTTCGCCTGGAGTCGCCGCTGGGGATGGGCGGCCCGTAACACCCCGGCTTCCACCCACCCACCCAAGGCGTGAGCGCTCTCCCCAAAAAATCTCCGCGTTGGATTCGCGCCGCAGGCTGGATCCTGCTCGCGAAACTCATCTACTTGGGCACCGTCTTCATGGCGCTGAAGGTGTGGAATCACCCGGAGCAAATCCCGAAATTGGAGGTCCGCTGGCCGATGGATGCCGATCCCACGTTCGAGAGCCATTTCGCGACCTGGGATGCCGCTCACTACCTTCTTCTGGCCACTCAAGGTTATGCCGACGGCGTCCGTTCCTGTGCTTTCTACCCGCTGTGGCCCCTGCTTTGGCGCGGAGTCATCGCCCTGGGGGCTCCTCCGGTCTGGGGGGGACTCCTGCTGGCCAACCTACTCTCCACACTCGGGCTCGCCCTGGTGTATCGGGCGATAGCCCTTCGGTCCGATGCCACCAGAGCCTTCTGGACGGTCCTCTGGATGGCCCTCTACCCCGGCAACTTGTTTCTCCAGTTTAGCTACAGCGAAAGCGTGTTCCTCGTCCTGTTGATGTGCCTCTGGAGTGGCTTGGAGGAGCGTCGGTGGCTGCCCGCGGCATTCGGGGCCCTGCTGCTGCCCCTCAGTCGGGCCATCGGCGTTTTTTCGGTCATCCCCATCGCCTTCTGGCTGCTGAAGCATCCGATCGTAGCTCCCCGTTGGAATGCTGCGATCGCGCGGATACCCCGCCTGAAAACGAGCCTGCTCCGCTGCGAACGTGATGAGTCGCGTCAAGGGGCGCGTTGGCTGCTGTTGCTGGTCATTCCACCCCTCGGGTGGGCGCTTTATCTGGGGTTGATGAACCATTGGACCGGCGACCCCTTCGAAGGCTTTGAGGCACAGAAATCCTGGGGACGCCATTCGATCCTAAATCTGATCAACATTCCCAAGTTCCTCCTAGAATACCTCAACCCGCGCTTCTTCCACGAGTTCGCCGATTCGATGCTCGACCGCTTGTGCTTTCTGGCCATGGCCTATTCGCTGCCGGCCCTGTGGCGCAGCGACCGGTCCCTGATTCCATGGATGTACGTCCTGGGAATCCTCCCGGCCATGAGCGGTTCGTTCACGTCCTATATCCGCTTCGCCGGGATGGCCTTTCCCGTCTTCTGGGCTTGGTCGGCTCCGGCCACCTCCCGACCCTGGCGCTTCATCCGGTGGATCGGGCTGGCCCTCCTCGTAGGCCTTCACTTGCACCTCACTCGCAACTTCGTGCTCAGCCGCTGGGCGGGTTGACCGCAGCAGGGGGGAACCGGGAGTTTCGCGTCGTCGCAACCGAGAACCACGGCTAAGCTATGGCCTCTATGACGCGTTACCGTATCGACCAGATCCTCTCCCGCCACGGCTACTGCAGCCGGGGCGAGTCCCGAGGCTGGTTGAAGGCCGGCCGGGTGACCATCAACGGTGAGAAAGCAAAAAACCCTGCCGACAAGGTTCTGCTGCCGGACCTACGGATCGATGGAGAACCGGTGGATCATCCCGAGGGCATCCTCGTCGTGCTGCACAAGCCTGCGGGGCTCGTCTGCTCTCGGGAGGAACGGGAGGGGCCGAACGTGTACTCCTTGCTCCCGGAGCGCTGGAGTCGTCGAAATCCGCCGATCACCAGCGTCGGGCGTCTGGACAAGGAGACCACGGGTCTGCTGCTCATCACGGATCGCGGGGAACTGGTGCAACGTTGGACCTCACCCCGCCACAAGGTGACTAAACGCTACCTGGTGGAGTCGGACCAAGATCTGGATCCCGACCTGGTACCGCTCTTTGCTTCGGGCACCTTGCGCCTGCCGGATGAGACCGATCCCTGCCTACCGGCAAGTCTGGTTCTCACTGGGGTCCGCTCCGCCCATCTGGATCTGGTGGAGGGGCGCTATCATCAAGTCCGCCGGATGTTTGCCAGCCAGGGTTTCCGAGTGACGTCCCTTCACCGCAGCCAATTCGGCGCCTTGGAGTTGGGAGATCTACCTCCGGGGCAATGGCGTGCGGTCACCGAGGCTTCCATTTGATTTATCCGAAATGTGAGTTATAACCTCAAAATTCCGTCATGGGCCACATCTCTCACGAAGCCGCTCAATCCGGGCATACGCATCCTTCGGGACCGGCCTCCCATCCCACCCCGTTCCATCGATTCGTAGCGCTACTGCGGCCGGAGGCGCAGGAAATTCGCATCATCCTCGTCCTGTCGATCATCTCCGGAATCCTCTACTTGGCGACCCCGTTAACGGCCGACGCCGTCGTCAACAATTTCGCTTTCGGCGGGGAGCAACCCGTCTATGTCCAGGCGCTCATCGTGCTGGCGGTATTCCTCATGTTCCTGCTCGGAATGCTGGGAGTCCTGAGGGCTGGTCAAGAATACGCGATGGAGTTGATCCAGCGCCGCATCTTCGTGCGACTGACGGCCGATCTGGCGTTCCGACTCCCGCGAGTCCCGCTGGAGATTCTGGAAAAGCATCAAGGTCCTGAACTGGTGAACCGCTTCTTCGATGTGGTCACAGTCCAGAAAAGCGCCTCGGGCCTCCTTTTGGATGGAATCAACGTCATCTTCAGCACCTTGATCGGATTGGTGGTCCTCGGATTCTACCACCCGCTCCTCCTGTCCTTTGCCTCCGTGCTGTTGATCCTGTTGGTGCTCGTCGTCTTCATACCGGGACGCCGCGCTGTTCGCACCAGCATCGATGAATCCTACGCCAAGCACTCGGTGGTGGGTTGGCTCGAGCAAATCGCCATGTTCCCCCTGCTCTTCCGGGTCAGCGGCGCGGCCGAAATGGCATGCTCGCGCGCCGACCAACTGGCACTCGATTACCTCGCGGCGCGAAAGTCCCATTTTCGTATCCTCTTGGGCCAAGTCGTCGCCCTACTCGGGCTACAAGCCATTGCCAGCGCGGCACTGCTGTCCATCGGCGGCTGGTTGGTGCTTCGGGCTGAACTCACTCTGGGTCAGTTGGTCGCCAGCGAGCTGATTGTCGCCTCGATCGTGGCGGCTATGTCCAAACTCGGGAAACACCTAGAAAGCTGGTACGACGCGTTAGCGGCTGTGGACAAACTGGGATATTTGGTGGATCTGCCCATCGAGCGGGAAACCGGAGAGAAACCGATGGCCTCCGAGAAAGGCATCCGAGTGCAGGTCCGCGGTGCCAGCTATACCCCCGCTGGAGGAGTGGCTGTTCTTCAAAACCAAGACTTGGAAATCCCGCCCGGCTCGACGCTCGGCATCATCAGCCCTGGCGGGCTGTGTGGCAGCGCCCTGCTCGATCTCTTGGCCGGCTTGCGCGAGCCCACCACGGGCCAAGTGCTGCTCAACGGAATCGACCTCCGACTCTGGCAACTGGGCGAACTCCGACGTCAGGTTTTCCTGGTTCGAGGGCAAGAAATCGTGGAGGGGTCCATCCTTGAAAATGTCCGCCTGGGCCGACCCGATATCGGCATAGACGCCGTGAATCGAGCCCTCGAATGCGTAGGTCTGCTGGCGGTTGTCCACCGGATGCCCGAGGGTCTCGAGACGCCGCTCAGCCCAGGAGGCCATCCCTTGACGAGTTCCCAGCGAAGCCGACTCGTCCTGGCGCGGGCCATCATCCGCAAGCCCCGCCTGTTGCTGGTGGACGAGGCTCTGGACGGACTCGAGATCGAGACACTCGAAAAACTCGAAGCTGCGCTCTTCGACGCCCGCGAGCCCAGCACCCTCGTATTGGTGACGCGCGACCCAGACCTGATCCGCCGCTGCGACCACTCTGTCCATTTGGGTGACTGTCACCTCAGCCGCCCCGGACACGGCTCTGAACTTCCTCCCCGAGCATGACCCGAGAACCGGCCCCCACCGAGCCCCTGACATCGGAGGTTCCTCTGCATTCTTCGCCGCCATCGGCCATGCCCCTGCTGGACCTGCGGAGCGGACTCAGCGCGCTGAACCGCACGGCTTCCTCTCGACGCCTGCGTCAGATGACCTACGTGTCAGCGGCGCTGTGCCTCATCGCGCTGACATCACTCATCCTGCTGCCTTGGCGGCAATTCGTCAGCGGATCCGGTCGAGTCATTGCCTACAACCCGTTGGAACGGAGCCTGACCATCGAGGCACCGCTGCCTGGCAAGGTGCAGCGGTCCTTCGTGGTCGAGGGCCAACCGGTTCAAGAGGGCGATCCGCTCTTCGAGATCGTGGACAACGATCCCAACCTCTTGGCCAACATTCTGCAGCAACGCGATGCCGCCAAGACTCGGCGAGATGCCGCCAAGACTCGGGTCGAATCGCTGGGCCTCCAAATTGGTGAGCAAGAGCGGGCGCTCCCGATGGCGATGGAGGCTGCCAAAACTCGGCTATCCGCAGCCCGATTCGCCGCCGATACGGCCCGTCTTCAATTCGACCGGTTCAAAGGGCTCCACGCCGACAAACGCGGACTTGTGTCCCAGCGAGACTTTGAATTAGCCACCCTGGAACGAGACCGGACCGAGGCGGAGTTGCAGCGCTCCCAAGCGGAGCTCGAGCGGACTCCAGTCGACTTGCGGGCCGCCATTCAAGGCATCACCGCCCAACGGGATTCCGCACGGGCCGAACTGGCCTCGGCAGAACAATCGCTGACAGGACTAGAGATCCAGATCAGCCAGACGCGGATGCAACGGGTCACCTCGCCCCGAGCTGGCATCGTCTTCCGACTCCAGGCCACGGAGGGCACGTTCCTCCGAGCAGGATCCCCGCTCTGCACCATCATCGCCCAGACCGACAAGCCCATGGTGGAAGTCTGGCTTCAAGGGCAGGACATGCCCCTGGTCACCCCCCGAGAGGTCGGCCCCGATGGGCAGATTCTCCGTGAAGGCAGCCCGGTACGCCTCCAGTTCGAAGGTTGGCCCGCACTGCAAATGATCGGCTGGCCCAGTTTAGCCCGGGGCACCTTTGGCGGCGAAGTCGTGCTGGTGGATCCGACCGACAACGGCAAGGGCAAGTTCCGAATCCTCGTGGCCGAAAAACAAGATGTGGTCCAGGGCCCGAATGGCCAAGCGACTTCGGTGCCATGGCCCGGTGCCCGATGGCTCAGGCAGGGGGTTCGAGCCAACGGCTGGGTCCTGCTGCAACGGGTTCCGCTGTGGTACGAGGTGTGGCGCCAATTGAACGGATTCCCACCGGTGATCACGGAAGAGGCGTTGGATCCCAAGAAGTGATTCTGCCCTTGATGAATGCGATGTCCGACGTGGCGCCCCATTTAAATACGCGATCCGGCCAAAGGGGATCGGCTCAGGGTCTGCGGACACCAGGGGTCAATCACCCTGCTTCCGCGGCCCATTGGACGGCCGCCCGCTGCCTGGCTCTCTGCCTGATCCTGGGCGGCGTTTTGCCGGGTTTGCAGGCGGCGGAGCCCCCCAGCACGGCACCAACAACCGCCGGCTCTGTTGCAACCAACGCGTTGACGCTCCACGAGGTGCTCGACTCGGTTCGTCAGCAATACCCGCCCATGCTGGCCGCGCTCATCGAACGCGATGTCGCCGCCGGGCGCCTCCAGAGCGCGCGCGGCACCTTCGATTTTCAGTTCTTCTCCCGACTCTTCGACACTCCCAGCGGGTATTACCAGAGCACCACCGTCGACACAGGCTTCGAGCAGTTCACCGGCCTCTGGGGCAGCACCCTCTTCGGAGGCTATCGAATCTCCACCGGCGGCCTATTGCCCGACTACGAGAAGAACCGCACCCAGGGCTCCGGCGAACCTCGGATTGGGTTTCGGTTGCCCTTGTTGCGCGATGGATCCATCGACCGTCGGCGAGCGACCCTCATCAAGGCACGACTCGACAAGGAGCTGGCCGACCCGGTGATCCACCGTCAGCAAATCGACTTCATCCGGGCCGCCACTGCGGGTTACTACGGCTGGCTCGCGGCCGGAGAACGCCTTCGACTTTCCGAGGCGCTACTGCGCATCGCCCGGGAGCGAATGGATGCCCTCAAGACCCAGAGCGACTCAGGCTTGATTCCCCGGATCGTCCTCACCGACAACCGACGCCTCATCGTCTCGCGCGAACTGGCTGTGGTGCAGGCGCGCCGACGCTTCGAGGCGGCCGGCTTGGCGTTGTCGCTCTTCTATCGGGACGGACAAGAAAACCCCACAGTGGCCACGCGAGACCGCTTGCCTCCGAGTCTGCCCACTCCCGTGGGTCCTGAGGCGAGCCTCCTCCAACAGGACCTCCAACGCTCACTCACGGTACGACCCGAGCTCAAGCGATTGAGTCTCACCCAGGAAAAGCTCGAAGTGGATCGGCGCGTCGCCCGAAACCAGCTCCTCCCCAATCTGGATGCCGGCGTCAGCGCTAACCGCGATTACGGCGATCGCCGCTACAAAGACCAGACCGAGACCGAGGTCCAGGTGGGCGTCGAGTTGCGAGTACCCCTGCAGCGCCGCGAGGCCAAGGGGCGGGTTGCGGAGGTGGAGGCCCAATTGGAGCAAATCACTCGCGAACAGCAATTTGCCCGAGACCGGATCCAGACCGAGGTGCGCGATTCCTTCTCCGCCTGGAGTGCCGCCCACGAGCAGACCCTGCAGGCGCGGCTCAATGTGCAATTGGCTGTGGAGCTACAAGAGGCCGAGACCGAGCGCTTCGTGCGCGGAGCCACCGACCTGTTGGCCTTGCAATTGCGCGAGCAGGCCGCCTTCGACGCCCAGGTCAGCGCCGTAGACATCGACGCCGACTGCTTCCGGGCCCAGGCCGACTACCGCGCGGCCACCGTCGCCGAGAAGCTGACGCTCTCGGCACCCGCCAAGAAACCCTAACCGTTGCCGCCGAGCCGCTCCCGTCATCTCGACCCCGAAGGCCTGCCTAAAAACCTGCGTTTGCCAATTGTACGCAGGCGTACCATTTTGAATTCGGTTCATCGAATCCCATGAGCACCATTCCGCATCTCCCTGTCATTCGTCTCGGCCGCAACTACGCCTCCTTGGAGCAAACGGAGGTCAAAGATTTCCGCACCGGAGAAGTCTGTGCCGTCGTCTCGTCCGTGAATGCCGGCATCGTCAAAAAAGACCTGACCAAGCTGGGAGTCGCCCGAGCCGCCTTGAATCGTTTCACCATCGCCGAGTTGATGGCCATGAGCGCCAAGGCCGGTGACTTGTTCCTCAATGGAACGCTGCCTTTGGGAGACCGCGGCCATACCCAGAGCGCCGAGGAGTACATCAAAACCCTCAGCAGCACCAGCGGACTGCCCCATGTGATGGTGAAGCGGAACATGGCGAAAATTCACTACGCCCTCACCCACATGCCGGAGGTGCTCAACGGTCTCTCCCGCGGGCTCGATTTCACCATCCTCGATAAAGGACGCGGCGAGCAGTTCGGCACCAAGCTGGCCTTCTTCCCCACGGCCCACGCCCTCGGCCTGGTGATGCCCAGCAATTCGCCGGCTGTGAATTCCCTGTGGATCCCGGCTATTTCGCTCAAGACACCGGTGGTCATCAAGCCCGGCAAGGAAGAGCCCTGGACCCCATACCGACTCATCCAAGCCTTCATCGCCGCCGGGGTTCCCGCAGAGGCCTTCGGTTTCTATCCCACCGATCACGAGGGCGCCGCCGCCATCCTGAACTTGTGCGGCCGGGCCTTGATCTTCGGAGACAAGTCCACCACCCAGCAGTATGCCCACAACCCGGCGATCCAGATCCACGGCCCGGGTTGGAGCAAGTTCGTCATCGGCGAAGACCAGATCGAAAACTGGCCCGAGTTCATCGACGTGATCGCCGCCAGCATCGCCGACAACGGCGGCCGCTCATGCATCAACGCCAGCGCCGTGGTGGTTCCCAAGTACGCGGAAGAAATCGCCGATGCCTTGGCCAAGAAGCTCGGCCCCATCGCCCCCACACCCTCCGATGATCCCGAGGCCCGACTCTCCGGCTTCGCCAACCCCAAGATGGCAGATTACATCGATGGGCAAATCGAAGACGGCCTCAAGACACCGGGTGCCGAAGACGTCACCGCCCGCTACCGCGGCGGCTCCCGCAAAGTCTCCAGCGACATCGGCACCTTCATGCGGCCGACCATCGTGCGTTGCGACTCGTTTGCACACCCATTGGCCAACCGGGAGTTCCTCTGCCCTTACGCCAGCGTGGTCCATTGCCCGCAGTCCGAGGTGCTCAAGAACATCGGCTACACCCTGGCCTGCTCGGCGATCACGAAAGACCCGGCCTTCATTCGCGACCTCGAGGCCTTCACCGAAATCGACCGTCTGAACATCGGCCCGGTCTCCACCATGAAGATCTCCTGGGATCAACCCCACGAGGGCAACATGTTCGAGTTCCTCTGGCAGCGCCGTTCCATCGAATACGGCTGGTAACAAATTCGGAGCCAGCGAAGCCGCTCAGGAATTCTTTCCTGCAGCGGCTTTTTGCTGCCGATCTCCGGACCTCCCGGCGAGGAACAGCAGCACCACCAGCAGGGCAAAGGGCAGTAGCGACAAGGCGTCTGAAGAAGGTCCCTCGAAGAACGGGTTGTGGGCGGTCATCCACTTCTCGACCGACTCGTTGAAGCCCGTGGTGACACCCTGACTAATCGCCACGCCGATGCCCGCGATGCTGCCGCCGGCAATGTACCCACTGGCCATCAAGACCCCGGGCGAACGGTCACTTTCCGCGGCAATTTCAGCGGGGCTCAATCCCGCAGAATGCCCCCGGGCGTGCGTGGCGCGATCCACCCACCACCGCACACACCCACCGACAAAAATGCCCAGCGAGGTGGAGATGGGCAAATAAACGCCCACCGCGAAGGCCAGCGACGGAATCCCACTGAGTTCGAGCATCAAGGCAATCATCACTCCGATGAGCACCAAGTCCCAAGGCAGCTTGCGATCGAGCACTCCCTTGATGATGTAGCTCACGAGCACGGTTTTCGGCGCATCGTACTTGGTGACCGTGGCCCCACTGGGCAGCTTGGCCTCGGTTCCGGTGATGGCTGGATCCACCAGCCAGACGGCCTGGCCCGAGTCATCGACCAACCACTTCCGTGCCACGCCGTTGGTATCGGTTTGATGCCACACGCGGTATTCCTGGGCATCCACTCCGGCCATCGGCCCGACGAGATGGGCGCGCGGCGCATCGACCAGCGCCTGGGCCGGGGCC
>CANHYD010000022.1 GCA_947464705.1 Verrucomicrobiota bacterium
AACAACCCACTGAAGTGCCCCGGTTGCCCAACCTGCCATTGGTCCAGGCGATCCAGTATCTGGGGCCGCGTCAAATGACCCATATCATCAACGGGGTTTCTTCGTTCCAGGTGGTCTTCCAGTTTCAATTGCAAACTCGAGGGGAAGGCGAGCTGACCATGCCTGCACTGACGGTGACCACCCGTGGCGGTGCCTTCCAGACGCCATCGGTGAGTTGTCGGGTCACCCCCAAGGAGCCCAAGAGCCAGGGGGTCTCTTTGAAGCTGGTGACCCCACGCGATGAATGCTTCGTGGGAGAAACGCTCCCCTACGACCTCCAGCTTTACTCGTCGGTGAACCTGAACCAAATCGCCCCGCCGAAGATGAGCTTCGACGGATTCGTGACCGGTCAGGAAGTCCCGCCGTCCAACACGCAGACCGTCCGGGATGGTCAGGCCTATATTGTTCTGAGCTATCGACAAACCGCCACACCCACCAAGGAAGGCCTGTTGTCGCTGGGGCCGGCCACGCAGGAGTACGTCCTGGAGGTCAACCGGGGACGCCGTCCTCGCAGTCTGCTGGATGACTTTTTCGGTGGCGGTGCCGAATTGGAGCGGGGCACAGCTGAAGCTCCGGCTCGGCAAATCCGGGTCAAGCCCTTGCCGGCCGAGGGGCGTCCGGCGGGTTTCTCCGGAGCGATCGGCCGTTTCTCGGTGCGGACCACCGTTTCGCGGACCAACGTCGCCGCAGGGGAGGCCATCACGGTCAAGTGGTCCGTGTATGGGCGCGGCAGCTTCAATTCCGTTCAGTCCCCCCAATTGTCTCCGGTCGACGGACTCAAGACCTACCCGGGCACCAATGGCTTTGCTTCGGAAGATCCGCTGGGGCTGGCCGGTACCAAGACCTTCGAGTCGATGGTCATTCTCGAGTCACCATCGATCAAAGTCCTGACTTTTGAACCGTATTCGTTCTTCGATCCAGACACGGGTCGCTATTTCACGGTAGCGCCCCGACCCATCGCGGTGACGGTCCGGCCCGAGTCGGGAGCCCGTGTCTCGACTCCGACCCAGCCGGCGGTGTCCGAGGTCCCAACCTCTCGATTCCCGGATCGACGCGAAGAGTTGATGTCTCTGTCGTTGCGGGGCGGACAGCGAGTCCCGGCGGAGCTTCCGTGGGCCCGGCAGCCGCTTTGGGTGCTCCTCGCCGTGTTGCCGCTCCTAGGACTGGGTTCTCTCGAAGGGTGGCGTCGGTGGCGCGAGGTTCAGCAGCGGCGCCTCCAACCGACCCACGATTCCCGGATGCGGGAGTCGATCCGAGCCCACCAGACCGCCATGCGGGCCGCGGCCCAGGGTGGGCAGTCCGAGCAGTTCTTCGCCGCATTGGATGCGCTGCTGCGCCTTCGATGCGCGGTTATCTTGGGGCTGCCCTCCGGTGATGCGGTCACGGCCCAGGTCATCGATAATGGGTTGGTGCCCAAGGGCCTCGATGCCGGGGCCGCCGAGGTCTTGCGAGGTCTCTTTGCCGCGGTGGATGCCGCCAAGTTCGCCCCCGCCGCTCAGTCGGCCGAGTTGTCCCAGTTGCGGGCCCAGGCCGATGCGACCTTGGAGGCTCTTCAAGCCTTGGAAGGAGATGCCCGATGACCCGAATCCAATCCTGGAACCGAGTATGGAATGTGTGTCAGGGGTGGATTCTGGCGACTCTCCTGATGAGTGCTGTGTGGGCTGCCTCCGACTTTGACCAGGCCCGCAAGGCCTACGAACAAGGCGACCAGGAAGCGGCGGTGGCCGGATTCGAGCGGGCTCTTCAGGGCGCTCCCGGCGGGGTAGGGGTGCTCTACAACCTGGGCAACGCCCGGTTCCGACAGGGAGAACTGGGGAGGGCTTTGGCGGCCTGGCGTCAGGCAGAATGGATCACCCCGCGGGATCCGGCGCTGCGGCACAATCTGGACCTGATCCGTCGTCGCCTCGGGCAGCCCGAAGTCCCGTTTTGGAAACGCGGGCTGGGGTGGTTGACCCTCGACGAATGGGCGGCCAGTGCGGTCCTTCTGGTGTGGGCGTGGAGCGGGTGGCAGATCTTCGTCGGCATCCGGCCCGGATGGGCCGATTCGGGCTCCGGTGTCCGTCGGGTTCTGGGCGTGGCCGCCGCTGCCATGGTGGGGGCTTGGTTGAGCGCCTGGGGTTTGATCCATCGAGGTCCCAATGCGGCCGTCGCCGGAAAAGAAGTCTCCGCCCGGTTCGGTCCCTTGGACGAGTCCGACATTGCCGTGAACTTTCCCGATGGCACTGAGGTGAGGGTCGAGCAGTCCCGTAATGAGTGGGTCCGGGTGGTGGACGCCGAGGGCCGGAGTGGCTGGATCCAAGGGCTGCAGGTGGCCCGCTATCACCCGCGGATCCCGTGAAGGCGTTCTGGTTCTGGTTCTATTCGAAGTTTTTTTTCGTGGTTGTTGGGACCGGAGCTTGAACGCCTCCGCCGCTTCGGTTTGATTGAGCCATGCTCTTCACCCGACCGCGCCCCCTCTCGTGGCGTTCCCTGGTGGCCGCACTGGCCCTGGCCTCTGTGCCCATCCATGCCGAAACCTCTTGGATCTGGGCCGACGGTCCTGACAGCAAGGCCGCCGCCAACCTTCGCAAATCCTTCGAAGTGACCGGCCCTCTCAAAGAAGCGGTGCTGGTGATCACCTGCGACAATGGTGCCAAGGTATTCCTAGACGGCGAACTGGTGGTCACGAACCCGGATTGGAGCGAGCCCTCCAAGGTCAACCTGACCCGCAAGCTGAAGGCCGGACGTCATGAGCTGCGCGCCGAGTGCAAGAACGAGGGGGATGTCGCTGGTTTCGTGGCCCGCCTGACCCTCAAGGACAACGACGGTAAGCAGACCGTCATCGAGAGCGATGGCACCTGGGAGGCCTCGTTGCCCGGCAAGTCCGACTGGAAGCCGGCCAAGGTGCTCGCCAAGTACGGGGGGCAGCCCTGGGGTGATGCCCTGGCGGGAGCAGCCGCCCCTGGCAAGCCGGCCACGCCCCCGGTCATCACGCCCGACTCGATCCAAGTTCTGCCCGGATTCCGGGCCGAATTGATTTACGCCGTGCCCAAGTCTCAGCAGGGATCCTGGGTGAGCATGACCGTGGACCCCAAGGGCCGTTTGGTCGCCTGTGACCAGGGCGGTGGCCTGTACCGCCTGACGTTGGCGACTCCCGGTTCGTCCGCTCCGGCGACCATCGAGAAGCTCAAGAACGCCGTGGGCGGTGCGCACGGTTTGTTGCACGCCTTCGGCAGCTTGTACGTGATGGTCAACGAGCAGGGAGGGCGTCAGGGCCTCTGGCGTTTGCGCGACACCGATGGCGACGACCAGTATGACGAGGAGAAGATGCTCCGTCGCATCGACGGCGGTGGCGAGCACGGCCCGCACGGCATCGTGCTCTCTCCGGACGGCAAGTCGCTCTACGTCGCCTGCGGCAATCACACGAAGTTGCCCGAGCACATGGAGCTGTCCCGAGCGGCTCGTTCGTGGAATGAGGACCAGGTCGTCACCCGCCTCTGGGATGCCAACGGCCATGCCCGAGGCATCTTGGCGCCGGGCGGCTACATCTGCAAAACCGACCCCGATGGCAAATCCTTTGAACTGATTAGCTACGGGTACCGCAATGAGTACGACATCGCCTTCAACGCGGTGGGTGACCTTTTCACTTACGACTCCGACATGGAATGGGATGCCGGCGCGCCGTGGTATCGCCCCACACGTGTCTCCATGGCCACCAGCGGCAGCGACATGGGTTGGCGTTCCGGTGCCGGCAAGTGGCCCACCTACTATCCCGACAGCCTGCCAGCGCTCGTCGACATCGGCCCGGGCTCGCCCACCGGTGTGACCTCGGGTCAGGGAGCCAAGTTCCCGGCGCGCTACCAAAATGCCATCTTCGCCAACGACTGGACCTACGGCACCATGTACGCCATTCATCTCACTCCGGATGGCGCGGGCTACAAGGCTGAGAAGGAAGAGTTTGTCAGTGGCCGTCCGTTGCCTCTGACCGATGTGGTGATCCATCCCAAGGATGGTGCCATGTACTTCGCCATTGGCGGTCGGGGCACCGAGTCGGCGGTTTATCGGGTCACCTATTCTGGCAAGGAAAGCACCGCCCCGGCTCCGGCTCCGAAACTGACCGCTGCGGCCAAGCTGCGTCGCGAGTTGGAACAGCTTCATCTGGAAGGCACTGGCTCGGAGGCTGTGTCCAAGGCTTGGAAGAGCCTGGGCCATGAAGACCGTTTTGTCCGGTACGCCGCCCGGGTAGCCATTGAGCGCCGCCCGGTGTCCGAGTGGGCCGACCGCGTCCTGAGCGAGACCCGCCCGTGGGCAGCCATTGAAGGTGCGGTCGCCTTGGCCCGTATGGGTACGCCTGAGCACCGCGACCGCTTGCTGGCATTCCTCAACAAGATCGACCTGCGCAAGCTGGACGAGTCTGCCAAGTTGGCTGTGGTTCGCGCCTATCAGCTCGCGCTGATCCGACAAGGCAATCCGCAGGGGCCGACTTTGCAGGCGACCCTTCAGCGTCTGGATGCTCTTTATCCGTCCGGCAGTCGCGCCCTCAACCGTGAACTCGTGGGAGCCTTGGTTCGTCTCGGTTCGCCGACGGTGGTGGCCAAGAGCGTGCCGCTGATGCTCACCGCCAACGACGCGGATCTGCGCTACGCCAGCGACGCTCTGCTGGATCGCAACCGCGGATATGCCAGCGCTTTTGCGCAAGCAGCCACCAGCCGTCCGAATCAGGAGCAGATCGCCTACGCCTACCTGCTGCGCGAAGCCAAGGTGGGTTGGACGCCGGCTCTCCGGAAGTCGTTCTTCAGCTGGTTCCCACGCACGGCTCCCTGGCAGGGCGGCAATAGCTTCCGTGGCTTCATCGAAAACATCCGCAAGGATGCCTTGTCGACCGTCGCCGATGCCTCGGAGCGGAAGTCTTATGAGGAACTCTCCACCCGCCGTGCGAGCGGTGGTGATCCAACCTATGCTGCGCCGAAGGGCCCGGGCAAATCCTACACGGTCGAGCAGGGGTTGGCTCTGGCTTCGGGTGGCATCAAGGGTCGTAGCTTTGAGAACGGCAAGGCCATGTACAACTCAGTCGGTTGCGCCGCCTGCCACCGCTTCGACGGGGCCGGTGGTGGCGTGGGTCCCGATCTGTCGGGCGTGGCCTCGCGCTACACGCTGCGTGACCTGATGGAAAACATCATCGAGCCCTCCAAGGTCATCTCCGACCAGTACGGGTCCGAGGAAGTTCAATTGGCTGACGGGTCCTCGCTGGTGGGCCGCGCCTATGTGGAGAATGGCAAGCTGGTGGTGACCGCCGATCCGCGGAATCCCGAGGAGTTCACCGCTGTGGCGTTGGACCAGGTCAAGAGCCGTAAGCCTTACCCCGTGTCGCTCATGCCCGCGGGTATGATCAATCCGCTCAATCAGGACGAGTTGCTCGACTTGATCGCTTACCTGCAATCCGGCGGCAATCCGAAGCACAAGGCGTTCGCCAAGTGATTCGGGGCCAGTAGAATCCAAAAGCATTCTCAAGGCGGGGGTGATGGCTATGGCCGTCGCCCCCGTTTTCTTTTCAAGAATCGCCCAGCCTCCACCAGGGGCACCTACCGATTCCCATCGCCTCATTTGAAGAGGACTTCACAATCCACGTCGTGATCTCCATGGCCTCCATCCAATTGCTGCAGCGCTGGGTCATCGCGAGTCTTCTGGTTGGAGGCACGATCGGTGCGGCGGAGATCGAGTTCGCCCGGGACATTCAACCCATCCTTTCCGAGCACTGCTACTCGTGCCACGGACCCTCGACGACCAGCCGTAAGGCCGGGCTTAGGCTGGATGTGCAGGAGGGTGCCCTCGGCGCCGGCAAGAGTGGCAAGTTGGCCATCGTTCCGGGCAATGCCGAGCAGAGTGAACTCATTCGCCGCCTCGGCAGCGCCGACCCGGACGAGGTCATGCCCCCGCCGGAGACTGGCAAGAAACCGAGTGCCGATCAGGTCCGCCTGCTCAAGCGATGGATTCAATCCGGGAGTCGCTGGGGACAGCATTGGGCCTTTGTGCCGCCCGCGTTGCCGGCCGTGCCCAAGCCGCGGTACTGGAAGAGCGGTAATCCGATTGACGCCTTTGTGCTGGCTCAACTGGGTTCCGCAAAGCGCTTGGCGCCACCGGCCGAGCCCGGCCGCCTATTGCGTCGTCTGTCCTTGGATCTGACCGGACTGCCCCCGACTCCCCAGGAGATCGTAGCCTTCGAGGGGCGGCCGACCCGCGAGCACTACCTTCAAGAGGTTCAACGCCTCGTGGGCTCCCCGCGCTATGGAGAACGGATGGCCACCGACTGGCTCGACTTGGCACGGTTTGCCGACACCCATGGATTCCAGGCCGATCGCTACCGGCCGGTCTGGCCTTGGCGGGATTGGGTGATCGGGGCGTTCAACCGGCATCTGCCCTTCGACCAATTCGTGCAATGGCAGGTGGCAGGGGATCTTTTGCCCAACGCCACCCAAGAGCAGCGCTTGGCCACCACTTTCAATCGACTGCACCTGCAGAATGAAGAGGGCGGTATTGTCGAGGAGGAGTACCGCGTGGCTTACAACGTGGATCGGGTGAACACTTTCGGGACCGCCTTTTTGGGCATGACCTTCGAGTGTTCCCGGTGCCACGACCACAAGTACGACCCCATTTCCCAGAAGGAATTCTACCAGTTCTTCGCCTTCTTCCAGAACATCGATGAATCGGGTCAAAGCGTGTATTTCGGCGACATCATGCCCGTGCCGACACTGCTGTTGAGCACGACCAACCAGGAGACCCAACTCCAGGGTTTGAATGCTCGGATTCAGACCGGCGAAGGGCAGTTGCAGCAAATGGCCGAGGCGGCTCGTCCCGCCTTCGTTCAATGGCGTTCGAAGGGGGTTCCCCAGCCTTCGGAAGTCTCCGGTGCCGTGGCCCGATTTTCCTTCGATGGAATGGTTTCCAACGCCTTTTCGAGCACCGTGGGAACTCATCGAGCGCAGCCGTTCGAGGGCCCGCAGTCGGTGGTGGGGCGCTTCGGCAAGGCGCTGCAGCTGAGTGGCGAGAACGGCGTTTCCATGCCGGGGATTGGTCACTTTTCGCGGGCCGACCCGTTCTCGCTGGCCTTGTGGATCCGCCCGGCCCTGCATTTGCCGCGGCAGACGG
This sequence comes from Verrucomicrobiota bacterium, assembly GCA_947464705.1. Lineage (GTDB taxonomy): Bacteria > Verrucomicrobiota > Verrucomicrobiia > Limisphaerales > UBA9464 > SXXZ01. The sequence continues at coordinate 7,165 of CANHYD010000022.1, forward strand.
TCATTCATCACAGTTCGGCTTGGATGGATGCCGGCAGTCGTGGCTACGAGATCCTGCTGGAAGATGGCCGGATCGCTGTGGGCCTGCATCACATGTGGCCGGGCAACGCGCTGAAGGTCCGCACCCGACAGATGGCTCCGGTCGGTGGTTGGACCCACGTGGCCTTTGCCTACGATGGATCGAGCCGGGCTTCGGGACTGAAGGTGTACCTCGATGGCAAGCGGGCCGAGGTGGAGGTCGTCCGTGACAACTTGTGGAAGGACATCACGTATGGACAACCCAACCTCACCATCGGTCAGCGCATGCGGGACTTCGGTTTCAAGCAGGGGCAGGTCGATGAGCTTCAGGTGTTCGATCGAACGATCTCACCCGTCGAGGCGGCTGTGTTGGCCGGGCGCGAATTACCGACCGATGAGGATTCCCAATTCGAGCACTTCCTTCTGACCCAGCATGCACCCTATCGCGCGGCGGTCGAATCGCTCCTGAAACTGCGTCGGGAACAGAACGCGTTGGTGACCTCGATCCCGGACATCATGGTCATGGAGGAAATGAAGACTCCCAAGCCGGCCTACGTGTTGCGACGTGGTGCTTACGATCAACCGGGAGACTCGGTGACCATGGAAACCCCAGCGGTGATGGGGCGACTGCCCGCGGGTGCCCCTCGCAATCGGTTGGGCCTCACCCAGTGGTTGTTGGATCCGTCCCACCCGCTGATGGGGCGTGTCACCGTCAACCGGGTCTGGCAGCAGTTCTTCGGCAAGGGGTTGGTGGAGACCTCCGACAATTTCGGGCTGCAGGGTGCGGCTCCGACACACCGGGACTTGCTGGACTGGTTGGCAGTGAGCTTCGTGCGCGGCAATGAGTCTCTGGGGCTCCGTCCGTGGAATCTCCAGGATCTTCAGCGACTCATCGTCACCTCCGACACCTATCGTCAAACATCGAATGTGAAACCCAAGGACTGGGCTGAGGATCCCGACAATCGCTGGCTGGCCCGCGGGCCCGCCCGTCGCCTTTCGGCCGAAATGCTCCGCGATCAAGCGCTCTTCGCGAGTGGTCTGATGGTCGACAAGGTCGGTGGTCCGAGCGTTAAACCGTATCATCCGGACGGTCTCTGGGAGATGACCATGGGTGGCGGACACTATCCGTTGGGCAAAGGCGACGACCTCTATCGGCGCAGCCTCTACACCTATTGGAAACGGACGGTGCCCCCGCCTTCCATGATGACGCTCGACGCGGCCGACCGCAGCTACTGCGTTGTCCGTCGGCAGGCCACCAGCACACCGCTGCAAGCGTTGGTCCTGCTGAACGATCCCCAGATGGTTGAAGCCTCTCGCCATGTGGCCGGTCGGATGCTTCGCGAAGGCGGCGTGGGCGCAGACCAGCAAGTGCGCTATGCCTTCGCCCTGGTGACCGGCCGCAGGCCCACCCAGCAAGAGGTATCCGTCCTGCGGCGTCTGCTTGAGGAACAGCTGGCCCACTTTCAGAAGGACATCGTTGCGGCCGAACGACTCCTGAAGGTCGGGGAGAAGCCGGTCCTTGGAGAGCACCCGCCGGCCCAGTTGGCCGCCGCAACTGTGTTGGCTCAACTCCTCTTCAACCACGACGAGACTGTCATGCGGCGCTGATGACCCGGAAAAACAACGCCAGCCATTCTGAACCCGAATCCCTGTGAACTGTTCCCAAGTTGATTTCCGCATGAACCGCCGTGAGTTCTTTGGCCGCTTTGGACTGGGGCTCGGAGGAGCGGCTCTCAGTGGCCTCATGGCGGGCGATGCCCGGGCCGGAGCTGCTGGCCCATTTTCTGGCATCTTGCCGGCCGGACACTTGGCACCCAAGGCCAAGCGAGTCATCTACCTCTTCATGAGCGGCGGTCCGTCGCAATTGGAGACCTTCGACTACAAGCCCGAGTTGGTGAAGCGGACGGGTGAGGATCTTCCGGCCAGTGTGCGGATGGGGCAGCGGCTCACCGGCATGTCGGCCCAGCAGGCGACGCTTCCGATGGCAGGATCTATCTTCAAGTTTGCCCGGGCCGGCCAGTCGGGCACCTGGATCAGCGAGTTGCTGCCCTGGACCGCCAAGGTGGCCGATGACTTGTGTGTCATCCGTTCGCTGCACACCGAGGCCATCAACCACGACCCGGCGATCACCTTTTTCCAGACCGGGTCCCAGATTGCCGGTCGGCCCAGCTTTGGTTCCTGGCTCAGCTACGGGTTGGGTTCGGCCAATCAGAATCTTCCTGCCTTCGTGGTCCTGATTTCCAAGGATCGCATCGACCAACCCCTGTATTCGCGCCTTTGGGGCAATGGGTTTCTGCCCAGCCAGCATCAGGGTGTGTTGTTCCGCTCCGGCAAGGACCCGGTGTTGTACCTCCAGAATCCCGATGGCGTTTCCGGTGAGAGCCGGCGCAAGTTGCTCGACCGGTGGGCCGAGATGGAGCATCTGCAGTTCCGGGACTTGGGCGATCCGGAGATCAACGCCCGGGTTGCCCAGTACGAGATGGCCTACCGCATGCAGACCAGCGTGCCCGATGTGATGAATCTTTCCGGCGAGCCGGAGAGCGTCTTCGAATTGTACGGACCGGAGGCCAAGAACCCCGGGACCTTCGCTGCGAACTGCCTGCTGGCGAGGCGTCTGGCCGAGCGGGATGTCCGGTTCATCCAGCTCTATCATCCTGGGTGGGATCAACATGGGGGCCTCCCGGGTGGCATCCGGCGGCAGTGCGGCGACGTCGATCGCGCGTCCTATGCATTGATCACCGACCTCAAGCAGCGCGGCATGCTCGACGATACCTTGGTGATTTGGGGCGGCGAGTTTGGGCGTACCAATTATTCGCAAGGCAAGCTCACGGCGACGGACTACGGGCGTGACCATCACCCCCGGTGTTTCTCGGTCTGGATGGCGGGTGCTGGCATTCGAGGGGGCGTGAGTCACGGGCGTACCGACGAGTTCGGCTACAACATCGTCGAGGATCCGGTGCATGTTCACGATCTTCAGGCCACGGCGCTCCACCAATTGGGCATCCACCACGAGCGGTTGACCTTCCGCTTCCAAGGGCGCGACTACCGGCTCACCGACGTGCATGGCAACGTGATCCAGCCGATCCTCTCCTGAAGCGCGTCTCAGCGAGTTGGCGACCTTGGGTGATTGGGAGACCCTTGACGGAGCAAGGAATGTGTCGCGACCCGCACCGCGTGGGGTGAATCCGGTCTAGCCAATGGGCTGATCGCTGAACTCTGAAGATTCAGAGAGGAGGGGCTTCATCGAAGTCCCTGGATTTTTGATGGGAACGAGGTAATTGGAGCCGCTGTCAGCTGCTTTGGAGGTTTCCTTGCAACGTCTTCGACCAAGTCTCTGTGGTATTCCTCTGAAAAAACCGGAAAAGCCTGAAAACGACTTGCCGGGCCGTTGATTTCGGACGATTACAGGGGCGGATTTTTGATCTTTTCGGTTTTCCCTGCCCGGTGCGTGTATCGAGACAGTGTCCCTCGACCTAATTCCTAATTCGGGAGCATCAAAGCGGTTTTAAGTGCAACAAAGCCATGCCTCCTTAACAGGAAGGCGGCGAAGCACCCGCTGCTCCCACCTGGTTCCTTCGGTAGAAGGGGCCCGTCTCTAACGGCCATGGTGGGGTTTCTTTCAGGCGGTGGTGCTGGTTGTGAGCTCTGAAAAGGGGCATTGCCAGTTCCACCGCCATTTTTATTTTGTCGAAGAAGACGGTGGCTGATCCGAAGTGATGGGTCGTTTCAATGTGAAGGTACCGCTGTCAAAACGGCTTTCGTAAGTCGCGTTGAACTCATCGGACTGGATGGTTCCGGCCGTGTTGATTTTCACCCCAAACACCCGCTTGGAGCCCTGAAAACGGAAGGATTCCCCCTCGCGATCCCCCTGGATTGGGGTTTGGAAAGTTCCGGAATGCTTGCCCCATCCTGCGTGGAAATAGGCGGCAAACGCATTGGTTCCCCGAGAGATCAGAACGGCCTCCAGCGGTCCACCGTGGGCGTTGTTGGTGTTCTGCCAAGTGCCCACCCATCGACCTGACACCCCATCGGGTGACGTGGTGGGAGCGGCGCTCCATCGAGATTCAAACGAAGAGCATCCGCAAAGAGAAAGGGCCAAGCCCAGAGCCAGAGATCCGCGGGGAGTTTGAAACTTCATAGCTAAAGAGAATCGCCGCCGCTCATCGGATGACAAGCGGCGGCGGTGGTATCTCCGCTGAGAAGTTGAGTTATTTCACCCGGGCCAACAGCCAACCCTGAAGATCAGCGATCGGGATTCGTTCCTGCTTGCCATCATCGCGATGGCGCAGCGTGACCGTATTGAGCAATTCAGGCTTTTCGCCCAGCGTGTCGAAATCGATCGTGATGCAATAGGGCGTTCCGGCCTCGTCTTGGCGGGCGTAGCGTCGACCGATCGCACCGGAGTCGTCGTAGAAAGCCATCATCTGCCCCCGCAGCAGTTGGAACACTTCCCGAGCCTTGGCCACCAGTTCTGGCTTGTTCTTCAAGAGAGGGAAGACCCCCACCTTCACTGGAGCCACCCGAGGGTGGAATTTCATGACCGTGCGCGTCTCGGTCTTGCCCTTCTCGTCGGTAGAAGTCGTTTCCTGGAAGGCGTTGGAAATCAGAGCGAGAATGAGCCGATCAACGCCTGCTGAAGGTTCGATGACATGAGGAATGTACTGCCCCTTGGCCAGTCCCTCTGCGTCCTCCTTCGCATCCAGCTCCGCTTTTTCCTGCGGCACGCCCGACTTCGTCAGGTACTTCAGACGAGTGGAGAAATACCGAGCTGATAGATCTGCTTGTTTTTCCGGTGTCAGCTTTCCCCAAGCCGTGCGCAATTCTTCATCGAACACCCCCATTAGCTTTCCAGAGTGCCGTTCATGTTGGCTCAAGTCGAAATCGCTTCGGGCCGCGATTCCCTCCAACTCATCCCCCTTCACCTCGCCCGACTCATCGCGCTTGCTGAACGGGAACTTGTACAGGATGTCCGTGCAGGCACGGGCGTAGTGAGCCAGCTCCTCGGGAGTCTGATGGTGGAAGCCCAGAGTCTCCCGTGACAGTCCGATTCCCTCATAGAAACGAACCCGTTCTTCCACCCAGTACCGATGCCATGCCTGCCAGCCCCAATTCGGCTGAGGTTCACCGGGATGACCTATTTCCGCTACGTTCGCCACGCTTCCATGGATGGCCTCGGTCGCTTCATCGGGCTTAATGAAGAACTCCAGCTCCATCTGTTCAAACTCCCGCGAACGGAAGATGAAGTTGCGAGGAGTTACCTCATTCCGGAACGCCTTGCCGATCTGGCCGATGCCGAACGGGATCTTCTGTCGCGAGGTTTCATGAACATTCTTGAACTGAGCGAAGATGGCCTGAGCTGTTTCTGGGCGAAGGTAGGCGATATTCTCCTCTGACTGGATGGGCCCCACGTAGGTCTGGAGCATCAAGTTGAACGGCCGGGGATCGGTCAGCTGTGCCCCATTCTCGGGATTGAAGCGGGTTGAGTTTTCCACCTTTTCCGTCCGCTCCCCGATCAGCACCGCCTGATTGATCCCCCGCGAGGCATAGAATTGAGAAGCGACATTTCTCGCGCTTTCCGGGGGTTTTCCAGCAAGGAGGAGCACTGAAAACGGCTCAATGCTCTCCTTTCCGGAAGCGGAATCCTTGGCCCCTGAGAAGTGGAAAACCTGCCCCGACTGCGGTTCGATCTGATCAGCCCTGAATCGTTTCTTCGTCAGCAGGCAATCGCACATTGGATCACTGAAAGTGTCCACATGTCCGGACGCTTTCCAGATTTGAGGGGACATGATGATGGTTGCCTCAAGCCCCACCACATCGTCTCGGAGGCGGGTCATTGATGTCCACCAGAGTTCTTTAACATTCCGCTTCAACTCAGCTCCGAGAGGCCCGAAATCCCAGAAACCGTTGATTCCGCCATAGATTTCTGACGACTGGAAAATGAACCCCCGTCGTTTGCACAAGCTGACGATCTTCTCCATCAGCAGATTTTCTTTCGCTTCGGCCATAAAACTAAAAGCACTGTCCGTTACCCTGACAAAGAGTGTCAACGATCTTAATAAAGTGACAGGTTCAAAGTTATTGACTGGGAGAGGGTTGGGTTTAGCTTTTGGTCATGAGGTTGGCGCGGATCAAGGGGCAGGTGGGGCGGACGGCTGTGTACCACTGCATTTCGCGGACGGTGGGAGG
>CANHYD010000023.1 GCA_947464705.1 Verrucomicrobiota bacterium
CGAGCGACCCAGCATTGGCGAAGAAGCCTCCCAGCCTCCCAGCCTCCCAACCGATCCGACTCGATCGTTCTGGCTCAGCAATAAACCAGCACGAAGGGAGTGAGCGGTGTGACGCGGTTGATGGAGATGATCCGGTTGATGTCGGAATCCTTGAGTTCACGTCCCTTGGGCAACAGCAAATGCCCGCCCGCGTTGAACAGGTCTCGTCCCAAAACCATTCCTGCCTTGAGTTCAATCAACAACAACTCCCGCTCACCCCGCGGTATCTGGGTCATCGGCAAAGCCTTGGCCAATAGCCGGACCGCCATCGGATCGAACTGCTTGTCCGAGAGGCTCTCCAATTCGTTGAGAATCTGGGTGGTCGATCCGTTCCGATGACAGAAGTGAACCACCGGGGCCAGGATCCGAGCCAAGTGAGGAATGGTCTCGCCTTTGAGTCCATCCGGATACCCCGTGCCGTCAAAAGCTTCGTGATGGTGACGGACAATGTCCGCTGCACTGGCCAAGGCGGGAAAATTCTTGAGAACCGCTTCGGAAATGTCCGGGTGATGGCGGATCAAAGCCAACTCCTCGTCGGTACACTTGGCCGTGTCCCGCAACCAGCGCCGCACGATGCTCCGATCCACACTGAGCATGCCGATATCATGCAAGGCCGCTGCCCACAGCAACCGAGGCAATTCGGTGGGTGGAAGCTCCATCAATTCACCGATGGTCCGGCAGATGGCGACTGCCCGAAGACTGGCGTTGCCCAGATTGGGATGGAACACACTGAGCATCTGAATAGACATCTCGATGGACATCTCCACAGAAGCACCGGCCGCAACCGGTGCCGACGCGGGGTCGCCAGGGAGCGATTCGACGCTCTGTCCGACGGGCCCACCTCCGCCTCCAACAGCCTCGCTCAGCTGTTGATTGAGGACCAGGTTCCGGGCGCGAAGGGCTTCAATCTCCGAGCGTTGGGCGGCATTGGCCAAGGCATTGTCCACAGCCATTGCCACTTCATCCCGCATCCACGGCTTGGTCAGATAACGGAAAAGCAGTCCCGATCGACGGGCCTCCATGACACCATTCAGATCGCGTCCGGAGGTAAGCAGGATCCGGTTCATCCCAGGCCGCAACTTGGCCAACTCTTGAAGCAATTTGATGCTGTCGCTCCCGGCGATCTGGTCATCAACGATTACCAGCGGGAAGCTCTGTTGCTGCGCATCGGCAAGCCCGTCACCGGGCGAGGCATGGAGACTCACCGAATGGGAGAGACTCTGGAGTTGGTCGCGGAGAATCGATCCAATCAAGGGGTCCTCAGCGATGAGAAGGATTCGGGATGTCGGCGTATCACTCATGATGGGTAAGAATTCGGGTTCTGCAACGCACCTCAGCGGGACTCCTGATCCAGATTGATGTTCGCATCAAAAAACGTTCCACCCTCTGCGACCGTCGTCACCGCCTTCAGAAGCGTCTCGATGGGACTGGTTTTGGAGATGTAGCCGGCGATGCCCAAATTAAGACATTTGATGAGCAGGTCGTTCTGTGCGAAGGCCGAGAGCAACACGATGCGGGTCTTGGGACTCAACTCCTGGATGGGACTGATCAATTCGGCACCCAGACAGTCCTCAAGTCGCATGTCCAAGAACAGGAGGTCGTACTGCTCCGGCACCAGGGTCGGCTCCAACTCGGACCAGTGGCTGTAGCACGCCACCTCAGTGCCCGGAATGGCAGCGGCGACAGCTCCAGCAATGGCTTCAGCGAGTTGGGGATGATCGTCGAGGAAAGCAATTTTCATGGTTTGATGAATCTCGGAAATGTCTCAGCTCAATACGGGCAATGACTTCACGGGGACCGTCAGTTCGATGAACATGCCCTTCAGGTCCCGACGCTCGATGCGAATCTGACCGCGAGAGCGACGTGCAAAGGCACTCAGGCTCTGGAGGCCGAAACCCGCCGAATAGTTCGCGGGATCGAATCCGACCCCGTCATCCAAGACTCGTAAAAACAACAACGGCGGCGAGGATGTGCATTCCACCCTCATGGTGATGTTGCGGGCTCGCCCATGACGGATGGCATTGCCCAGCAATTCCTCCGCGAACCGGCAGGTGCGGAACAGGACTTCGGGATGCAAACTCAGGCCATCCGGGTTCAACGTGGTTAACTGGCAGCGGACATTGAATTGCTTCTCCATGTGGCGGCAAATGATCTGCAGCTGAGCGGCCATTTCCTCGAAGGATTGAAGACGCTCGGTCCCCTCAACCAGCAATCGCCGTAGTTCTCGCCGGAGGTAATCCAGCTGCTGAAGGATCGTGTCACGCGTGCGCTTGAAACCATCGGCATCGTCCATGCGGCTGGTAGCCACCTGGACTCCCAAGAGAGTCAGATTCTGGATGATGTGATCGTGCAACTCCTGCTGCACCAGGGTCCGATGGAGATTCAAGCGGGCAATCGTGCCTTGAGCCTCGGCCAGTTCCCGCATCTGGACACGACTGGCAGAGAACACGGTCCACATCAGCACCATCAGAAAGCTGATGATCATAATCTGAAGCAGGTAGTAGGGTACGGCCACGATCAGGGCCCGGACTGCACTGGCCTTCAGGAAGGACTTCTTGAGCGAAACATGGATTCGGAATTCTCGATTCGGAAATGTGATCAACCGCAAGTAGGACACCTTCCCGGGTCCCAACGATTTTTCATTCAGCAAGTCGTTTTCCAGATTGTCCAACTCCAGCAACCGTTGTCCCTCCAGATAACGGGCGGCATCTGCAGTATCCTCCGGTCGGACTTCAATCGATGGTTTTCGGTCGGCCCGACTCAAATTCAGCACCCGCTCCATTCGAATAGTAGGCTCATCGCCTGAGGCGTTTCCAAAATGGACCTCAACCCGATTGAGGCTGGCCGGCCGACCGGCATGAACAATCAGCCGCCTCAAATTGATGACCGCAAACAACACCTGGGACCTGTTGGTTAAACCCCTTTCCAGAGGGCGAGACCCCAGAGTTGCGAACACAAAATACGCCCGGTCGGCATCGTCAGCGGGTGGTCCGTCCCATAACACCTTGGACACATGGTTGGAACCGCTTAGCGCGGTTTCCAAAAGGGTCTGCTGAAAGTCCCGATCCTTGAAGATTCTAGCGAAGACAGAACCCTCAATCGTTAGGGACGATTCGTCGGGCAGGAGTTGGGGAACCCCATCGTGAACCCCGACTAAACCCACGGCCGCGATTCCCGGATACCGATCCATTTCCTGGATCAGTTTCATGGTCGATCTGCGTTGCTCCACGGTCGGCGCCCGGTTGATCAACTCGAACAGTCGGGGCACCCGGCTGAAATGCTGCTCCATCACCTCGCGCCGATCGTCAAAAATCCGAGTCAATTGGATGTGGTCCGAAGTTCGGGCTCGCTGAAACGCAGGCCAGAAAATCAGCGCCGCGAGGATCAACATGACCAGAATCAACTTGGCATAGTTGAACCAGAACACTCTGCGCCGCACCGAACCATGGATAATTCTGCCAATGTCGGTCAGCAGTGCCTTAACGTCCTGCATGTTGATGAATCGGTGCCATTGAACCTTCAGTTCTTATGAAATCCTGCGGGATGATCACAACAAAGAGAGCTACTGATCTTCCCGGTGCGGCAATCGCTTCTGGAGGGCGGGAACGGTGATCCGCAAAATCCGAGCCGCGGCCATCAAGTCCTGCTTGCAGTGCTCGAGAACCCTCTGGATGTGGTCAGTCTCCACCTCGGCCAACGATCGGAACAAGCTTCCACTCGACGCGTCTGCGCCACTGCGATCGATGATATTGGAGTGGGAAGCGGTATTGGCTGGGGAAAACCGACCCGACGCAGGGCCTGAACGAGGCGTCGACCCCAAAGGCATTTCACCGAGCACCGGACCGGGCGAGGCTTCACCACCGCCCATCCGAGCCGGCGGCGACAACCGACGGACCGGAGGTTTCTCTGAAAACTGACTGCGGAAGGCGCTCAGACTGCCCAGACCCACGGGGCCATCGCCACTGGCGACGACACCCCGTTCGATCATATTCTGGAGCTCTCGGATGTTCCCTGGCCAGGAGTGCTGTTTCAACCAGTCCATCGCTTCCTTGCTGAAGCCCAAGATGGGTTTGCTGTGCTTGCGGCAGAACTCCTCGAGGAACCATTCCGCCAGGATTGGGACATCGGCCAACCGGTCCCGGAGTGGAGGCATGTAGACCGGCACCACATTCAGGCGAAAGAAAAGGTCTTCGCGGAATTCCCCACGCTCGACTGATTCTTCCAAATTGCGATTGGTGGTGGCGACGATCCGGACATCGATGGGCAGCGTTTCGTTGCCACCGACTCGCTCATATTCCCGCTCTTGGATCACCCGCAGCAACTTGGACTGGACGGCCAAAGACACCTCGCTCACCTCGTCCAACAGCAGCGTACCACCATTGGCCATCCCAAATCGTCCCTCGCGACGAATGATGGCCCCCGTGAAGGCACCTCGCTCATGACCAAAGAGTTCGCTCTCCACCAAGGACTCGGGCAAAGCCGCACAGTTGAGTTTCACGAACGGCCCGGCCGCCCGTGCACTTTGCTGGTGAAGGGCCCGCGCCACCAATTCCTTGCCGGTGCCGCTTTCGCCTTGAATCAGAACCGTCGTCTGGGTGGGAGCGATCCGACGGATGTATTCCCTCAAGTGCTGGGTCGCCGGAGATCGCCCCAGAATTTGAACACCTGCAGGAATCCCACTCGCGGAAACTCGGGTGGTCCTGGGCGTGATGGCTGTCGCCGCTTGAACAACTGGAGACGCAAGGGAAACAGTGGGTGCCGCCAAAAATTTGCGGGCCCGGTCGAAGAAATCCCGCAAATCCCTCTCAGCAAAGGGACGAACGACGATTTCGTGGGCTCCGGCCCGACGATGCTGCTGACTCGAGTCGCTGCTCTCCTTGTCCAAGATGCTGACGATGTAGGGAGTCTCCATCCGGGCGGACAACTCGCGGATGAGCGTGGTAGACAAACCGTCGGGTAGTGTTTCACCGACGAGGATCAATTGAAACCGATCGGCCTCCAGGTACTCCCAGGCGGTCGCCAAGCAATCGGCCTCGGCCACCGCTACGCCTCGGGGCCGGAGCACTCGCCCTACGGTCTGGCGGATCAAGTCGGAGCGGTCCAAGACCAGAACCCGTTCAATGAGCTTCATAGCCCGATACCCCCTGCCCTAAGCCCGTAGGTGGAGCGGATCCGCTGCGGGCTGCGACTCGCGCTGCTGGGAACCAGATCGCCGGGTATCATTTGGTGACGGAGCATCCACTGTTCATTCTGACGATCGAGCCGCACCGAACGCTGAATCAAGTCGAGGGTCGCCTGCAAAGCTGGGCGCAGTCGATCCGGAAATGGAACTGGAGCAGCCTCCTTGACTACCGACTGAGTCCGAGCCAAATCGCGAAGCAAATCACGCCGTCGCCGTGCGATCTCTCCGATCGGAGGCTTCACTCCCGATTCGAGGGCGCGACTCTCCTCCTCGGACAGGTCGGCCAGTTGAAGGCAAACTTGATGATAGGCAGCCAGAGCGGTCTCGAATGCAGCAGACATGGTCGGTTTCAAGGCTGAGCTTTGGGGCTCTGAGCGGCCGGACCTTTGCCGGAGGTTGTCTTGAGCACCGAGATCCTCAGGGTGGCCATGTTCCGCAAGATCTGAACAGGAACGGCGTTGGTGCTGCTGTTGGAGCCCACCGACGGAACGGACGGCGCGTCCACGATCTGCTGATAGGTCTTGATGGCATCCTCCACCTGACCCAAACGCTCCTCGCAGAGGCCCACCTGGTACTGAAACGCCTGGCGGGTCTGATCATCGGTGTTGGAACGGGCCAAAGCGCGGTACAGCGAAACCGAGGAAATGAAGTCACCCTCCAAATAGAACTGGTTGGCCAGCTCATTGCCGACGCGAAGTTTCCAGGGCATCCATCGCACCAAACGATCGGGTGGTGCCAACTCCACTGCTTCCAGCAATAGTTGAAACTGCTCCAAAGCCGCGTCCCGCTTCTTTTGATGTCTCAGGGAGTGGGCCAGGAAATAACGTGCCTCGGGGATGTAATCGGAATCGGGGAAATCCTCGAGGAAACCCATCGCCTGACGCTCCAAGATTCCATCGGTGGCCGACTCTCGCAGCGAGCGCAATTGCTTGATGCGGACCGTCTCCACTTCGAGTTCCTCCGATTTGGTCTGAAGCATTCGCCCGTAGAGTTCTGCGGCTTCGGCATGGCGCCCCAGATCGGCGCACGTGTCGGCGATGGCCGATTGAGCCATCATCACCAGACGTCGTGAGTAGGCGATGTTCCTCCCCTCGATCCTCGGTACCGATCGCAGCACGAGGTAGAATTTTTCGATCGCTTCCTCCTTCAGGTCGAGGCGTCGCAACAGATAGCCCTGTCGCAACAAGACTTCCGGCACCGCCGCGTCCCGTGAATACCGCTCGACATATTCGGCCAACAGCTGCAGAGCCCGCTCCAGGTGCCCGCCCGATTTGTCTTTTTCAGCCGCCAACTCGCGCTGGTGGGCCAACTCCAATAGGGTCAACTTTCGGGTGTCCTCCTTGATGCGTTCTGAGGCGTCGGAGTTCAGGACCGCTTCGACAGTCCGACTGAACTCCTCCAGATAATTGGTCCGTGCTCCCATACCGCGCAGCTTCTGAAAGCGCGACTCCGCCGCCCGGTTCTGATCCAACAAATAGTTGGTGTTGGTCTTGAACTGCAGGTTCTCGGTGGGTAAGGCACCCAACTTCGGATCGAGGCCGTACTCCACGGCCACTGCGGCTGGCGTCTTCGGATGCTCGGCTTCCCCGGCTGGAGACGGGGAGTCCGCCAACCCCAGCAGGGGCAACATTCCAACGAGCGCTGCTGCTAGAAATCGTTCAACGCAGTTCATAGGTAGCCCTTCCAGTCCCACGCGCCGAGGATTCCCCGGAGTTCACCCGCAGCGGCAAAATGATGTTCATGGGCACTCCCGATGTGCCAGCCATGCCCGCCGCACCATTGGTCAAATTCAGTTGGGTGAGAAAATACCGGAGCAATTGTCGCGATTTATCCGGGTCATCCCCGACACCCGCTGGGACAGGATCTATCGGTGTCGAGACTGGGGGCGCCATCTGAAGATTGAGCGCTTCACTGGTGTCTGCCCGAACGGTGAAGTTCGTCCGGTGCATGGCCGACGTCGTCTTCAATTCCGACAGAAACTCCGCCGTGAATTGCGGTTCGGGAATGTAGGTCTGCGGAAGCGGAGGCAAGGGTGGGACCGGTGGCTTGGGCGGGGTCTCCACGCGGATCTTCCCCAAATCCCGCTCGGTTCGACTCAGGTATCCTGCCGGATCAGCCCCCTTCGCACTGGGGGCCACCAGCACGACGAAGACTGCCAGCGCTGCAATTGGAAGGGTAACTCTCATGTCGTGGGCCGGTGGGTAAAGAAATCTGGGTGTCTTCATGGGGTGCCTGGCGTGAGACTGGCGTCGTCATCACGCACTGCTGCATCGGCGGGACCATCGTGCTGCGAGACCACCGCCCGAGTGACGAGGTAGTCCTCTTCCGCGAGAACCTTGCGCCAGTCATCGACTTCAAAATCCTCCACTGAGAGGACCCATTCCTGGAGCTGAATCAGACGCATCTGGCGAGCCATCCGGTCACTCTCGGGCAATCCCAGAAGAGCATAGTGCTCCTTCCAGTGCTTGAACAATGGGCTCGACGGATTGGTGGTGATGAGGAAAACCCCTTTGTCAGATGTCAGCCTCAAGGCCGTCTCCATCGGGTGCCGGTGCCAAAACCGACACACATTGGCGGATGCCAAGGCCGTCCCTCCATGCCAGATGGACGGTGAACGCGCCGACAACACCGACCGAAGCACTGAAGAGACCAGGTCATTCACCGACCAGCCATCCGCGTGGCACTGGGAGGCAAGGAGTCGGCGAAGATCGGTTCCCAGACGGATCTTCAGTTCTTCACCTTCGATCGAAGCCGAACGCCGAGGGGCTTTGCCTTTTCGGGGTTTCCTCTCGGCAGCCGCATCGGAGTCCTCGGACGCAGGAGCACCGGGTTCGCTGGCCAAAGGTTCCGCTGCGGTCACCGCCTCTGAATTCGGCACCTCATCCAGGAGCCCGCGCATGCGGGTGCGTTCCCGATCGATGACCTCGGAGCGCAAGGCCCGAAGCTGCTCCAAGGGGTTGGTCTCTTCGGAGGGTGACGCCATGATCAGGAAACCAGGCTCCGTTCGAGCCCTTTGAGCGCTGTCGGATGACCGGGTTGGATGGCCAGGACCGTTTCAAAGATCGAACGGGCTTCCTGGGGCTTTCCACTTTGGAGACTGGCCAATCCCAAGCGGATGAGATCGTCGGGAAGCCATCCATTGCTCCGCAGCGAGGCTGAATAGCAGGTGCGAGCCTGCTCGGGCGCCGTTTCCAGCAGCAGGTCTCCCTTCAGACGCCAACCGGCTCCATGCTCCGGATGCTCGGCAACCACCTGCTCCAGCACCGCCAAGGCCTCGGATTCCCTGTGGCAATCCCGATAAGCCATGGCCAATCGAACCTGAGTCTCGGGCAGTCCGGGAGCCAAGCGGACCGCATGAGACAAATCACGAGTACCCCCTAAGGCATCGCCGCTGAGGTACCGAAGTGAACCGATCGAATCCCAGATCTCCGACCACTCCGGACGCAAGGCCGCCAAGGCCTCCAAGCGAGCCAGCGCCTCCCGAATCTGGCCCCGCGCCTGCAACTCGCCGGCGCAATCCAACTCGGAACGGACATGAGAATCCACCTGAGCCATGGCCGCTGCCCGTTGCTGCTCCCGTGCGACGGACAAATTCCGCTTCAATTGGGAATTGTCGGGTTGCAAGACCGCAGCCGCTTCCAAGCTGGTCACCGCGTCGTCCCAACGCCCCAAATGGAAGGCACAAATGCCTCGCGAAAGCAGCAGGCTGAAGTCGCCCGGGTTTCGGTCGAGCAAGCGCTGAATCAACCATCGCCCCTCCTCATACCGCCCTTCCCTCAGGGAAAAATCGGCCTCCAATCGACGTGCCTCTTCGAAACCCGGATCCAGGGCAAAAACCCCTTCCAATGCATTGGCAGCACCCCGTTTGTCACCCGATTCAAAGAGAACCAACGCCAGCCAAGTTCCGATGGACGGGTCCCAGGGATTGGAGCGGAAAAGTTCCTCCAGATGCGGACGAGCCATCTTCGTCCACCGCTGTTCCAACAAGACCGAGACGAGAGAGCGCCTCAAAGCATCATCCCGCGGACGAATGCGGAGCACCTCGATCCAAGCCCAACATGCCAGACTCGGATGGCCCGATTTGTAATCGGCGTCTGCTTCGGCAAGCAGGGCTGACACGTCGTCCACTCCTCCTCGACGCCCCATGCGTTGGCGAGCAACACCGAGATTTTCACGGGCCACTTCCACTCCCCCGTGCGCCACCTGGACCCGCGCAAAGGTCTCCGCAGCGATGTTCCATTGCCCACCTTGAGCCAAGCAAACCCCCAGTGCGGTCAACACATCGGCATCGGCGTGACCCGCGTCCACCAACCGTATGTAGAACTGACCGGCTTCGGAATACAGTTGGTTGTCAAAGGCTACCCGTGCTCGCCAGCGCAGTGCGTCGGGTTGCTGAGGATCAATCGCCAAAACGCGCTCGGTTTCCGATTGGAATTCGTCAAGACGCCCCATTTTCAGGCTGGCGATGGCCGAAAGCACACGTGCCTCGAGGTACTCCGGCTGCTGATCCAGCAGTTGCTGGAACCGACGTTTGGCTTCCCAGTGCTTTTCTTCCTCCATGAGGAGGCTTCCCAGAGTTCGCAGCACGAACAACGAATTGGGCTCCACCGTCAATGCCTGCTCAAGGTCTGCGATGGCGCCCAACCGATCCCCGGCAGCCGCCTTGGCCTCCGCTTGATCGACCCAGCGTTTGGACTGAGCCCCTGTGGGTTCGGTGGCACCCGGTGGCACAGCGCCCGGATCTTCAGCCAGCATCTGGCGACCCATTTCCTGAGGATTGGTGATCATCGGTCGGAGCAACGATTGGGACGAATCCAATTTCTACCCCGGCAAATCGCAGCACCTGATGTGCCATTCACCCTTGAATTGATGGCACACAGGGTGCTGCGAGGGCTCGGGATGAACATCGCGCTCCATCAAGCAGCAGCGGCCATGACGGCCAACATGCAGTGGCATGATCTGGTGGCGCAGAACCTTTCTGGGCAGTCCTCTCCGGGATATCGGGCTCAAGTCGGTGGTTTTGAGGAGTTCCGCATCCCTGGTTCGCCCAACACCACACCTTCGAACTCCCAGGCCGGGAGCGCCTACCCCATGTTGCGGGCCGGCCTCAATCGAAACCAAGGAACCCTTCAACCCACAGGCTCCATGACCGATCTAGGCTTGGAGGGACCGGGTTTCTTCGCAGTTCAAGCTCCCGGCGGCGGGCGCGCCTTCACTCGCGATGGTCAGTTCCATGTCGATCGCCAAGGATCACTCCTGACGAAGGAAGGTTACCCGGTTCTCGGAGACACCGGCCCTGTTCGCGTCGATCCTCAAGCAGGCGCAGTCTCGTTCGGGCCCCGCGGTGAAATCTCCCAGGCCGGTGTCCCGCGAGGACAAGTGCAGTTGGTCGAAGTTTCGGACCCCACCCAACTCCAGCATCTCAGCGGAAGCTACTACCGCCTTCCAGCCAACCTGAAGACGACTCCCGCCACCGGAACCACCGTGCAAACGGGCTTCTTGGAAGGGGCCAACACGTCTTCGGTTCAGGAAATGGGCAACATGCTCTTGGCCATGCGCCATTTCGAAGCCAACCAGCGCGCCCTGCAGGTGGCCGATGAGCGGATGGGCCGATCCATCCAAGAACTCGGAACGCCGCCCCAATAGCCCCTGATCTCTCTGCAACTGCCTTTCTGAAACTCCCATGATCCGAGCCCTCTACAGTTCTGCTTCCGGCCTCCAAGCCCAGCAGAACAACCTGGATGTGATCGCCAACAACTTGGCGAACGTGAACACCACCGGTTTCAAGAAGAGCAAAATCGAGTTCCAAGATCTGCTCTATCAGGCCACCCGAATGGCGGGTTCCGAGCAAGGTGCGGGCAACGCACTGCCTGCCGGTGTCGAGGTGGGCCACGGAACGCGGACCGTGGCCACGGCCCGAGTCTTCACCAATGGCGAAATGAGCCAGACCGGCGAAAAGTTGGACTTGGCCATCATGGGTGATGGTTTCTTTGAGGTCTCATTGCCTGACGGCACCCGCGGTTACACCCGCGATGGCGGATTTAAGACGTCTGCGGCAGGGGTCGTAGTAACCAGCGACGGCTACCCCGTGACCGGTTTTCCGGCCGTCCCAGCGGGAAGCACGGGGGTCACGATCGCCAGCAATGGTCAGGTCACCATCGCTGCGGCCGGTGGAACCCAAACCAGCCGATTACAACTCACCCGCTTTCCCAACCCCTCAGGTTTGACCTCTATCGGGCGCAATGTGTACCGCGAAAGCGTAGCCTCTGGTGCCCCAGAAATCGGGCAGCCCGGTGAAAATGGATTCGGCGAGGTCAACCAGGGGTACCTCGAGCTTTCCAACGTCAAGGTCGTCGAGGAAATGGTGAACATGATCATCGCCCAACGGGCCTACGAGGTGAACACCAAGGCCATTTCGGCGGCCGACGAGATGATGCAGCAAAGCAACAACCTCAAGCGTTGATGCCCATCACCATGCGACGTCTCCTCCTCCTGATCCGCTGCCTGCTGGGCGCTGTGTCATTGGCCATGGCGGCCGGTGACGCGGCCAGCAGCACCCAGCGCACGATGAGTGGCGAGGAACTGGCAGGGCTGCTGGAGACCTCCTTGCGGAACCTCTGGAAGGTTCAGGATGGCACGCTGACGGTCGAATTTGAGCGCAATCTGCCTGCGATTTCTCTGCCAGCCGGTGAACCAGCCTTGCGGTGGACAACCCAAATCCAGCAACCCAATCGCCGGATTTACCCCCAATTTGAAATCCGCATCGATGACCAGGTGGCCGCCTCATTGGCGATTCCCATCCGGGTCAAGTGGGTCCGAGAAGTCTGGGTGACCGAAAGCGCCATTGGCACCCAAGTCGCACTTTCAGGCACCAGCCTCCAGAGGCAGTCGCTCGATGTGTTAAGCCTCAATGGGTCGGCATGGTCCGGTGATCCCGCCGCCGATGACTGGATGACTTCCTCCCCGATCCCAGCCGGGGCGGTTCTCTTGGAACGCTCCTTGCGCCGCAAACCGGCGATCCGTCGCGGAGACACCATCTCCGCTCGTCTCGAAGAAGGGGCCCTTTCGGTCGAATTTCAGGCCATTGCCCTCGAGGATGGCTTCAAGGGGGGGACCCTGAAGCTTCGCAGCGCCCTGAAACCGGTGGAACTCAAAGGAAAGGTCATCAATGAAACGATTGTTGTCGTGGTCCGCTAGTCTCTGGCTCTGCGCCGGCCTTTTGTCGGCCGATTCCCTGTGGACCGAAGCTTCCATTTCACCGCTGGCCGATCGGAGGGCGTTGGCTGTTGGCGACCTCCTCTCGGTCATCGTTCAGGAAAACAATTCGGCCACCAAGAACCAGACCAAGAAGACCCAAAAGGAATCGAGCATTGATGCCAGCATCAACCAATTCCTCTTCAAGCCCGAGAACATGAAGTTCATGACCAAGGGTGGGATGTTTCCGGGTATGAATGCGTCCTCCAAAACCGACTTCAACGGCGGCGGACAGGTCCAGAATTCCGATTCGATCAATTCGCGGTTTTCGGTCCGAGTGGTGGACGCTCTACCGAACGGAAACCTACTCATTGAGGGACGTCGCTCCACATCCTTCTCAGGAGAGGGGCAAACCATTGTGCTGCGCGGCACGGTCCGGCGGGTCGATGTGACCGCGGAGAATACGATCCTCAGTCACCAACTGGCCGATCTCACTCTGCGTTTCGACGGATCGGGTTCGGTCAACGACAGCCAAAAGCGCGGCTGGTTTGGCAAGGTCTGGGACAAGGTCAACCCGATGTGATCGATGATGAATCCCCACCAATCCATTCTGAAAAATCTCATCCGACTCTGGATTCCCTGGGCCATCGCCTTGTGGATAGCCGCAGTCCCAGCGGCGGCCCAATCGTCTGGGGGCGTTCGCATTCGGGACATTGCCTTCCTTCACGGAGCCCGAGGGAACCAACTCATGGGCTATGGTCTGGTCTCCGGCATCAACGGCGACGGCGATAAGAATCCCATCTATACCCAGCAGGCCATCGCCAACCTCATGCAGCGATTCGGGTTGGTCGTTCCCCGCCTCCTC
>CANHYD010000024.1 GCA_947464705.1 Verrucomicrobiota bacterium
CGACCATTCAGGGCCCCTCTCCAGATAGGTTCATCGGGTCGGTGGAGGGCGCTTTGACCTATCCAAGCGTCGATGGGTCGATGAGCCGATACTTCGCGATGCTCGCGTCGACTTCAATCCCGTGAACGGAGTTGATGGATGACTCCCGGCCCGTGGAAGTCAAACGACGATATCGGCCTCACCCTAGCCCGTTCCTCCGGCGCTGGAGCCCCTCAGGCCGAGTTCCCACCAGCAGCGGCTCTCACGGGAAATTTCTCGCAACACGGGTCGAACCCGAAGGATCGACCCGTGTGTTCACCCCTTGGAAGCCGCTCCCCGAGGACTTAAGCGCCGTACTTATCGAACATGCGACCGTTGGCCTGCATGAGGCGGATGAGGTACTTGGCCTCAAAGATGCCGAGGGAGCCAGAATTGGCTCCGGTCTCCGTGAAGCGGGCCAGCTTGTCGCTGCCGCTGATTTCGGAGTGGATGAGCACCGGTTGGGGATGCCAGGAATGCCCCTTCACGGCCACCGGTGTGGAGTGGTCACCCGTGATGGCCAGCACATCGGGCTTCTTGGCCAAGAGGATGGGCAAGGCGGCGTCGAAGTCTTCGATGGCCTTGACCTTGGCCGCGAAATCACCGTCCTCGCCGGCCTTGTCGGTGTACTTGTAATGGATGAAGAAGAAGTCGTACTGGTCATACTCCTTCACGTACCGCTCGAACTGCTGGGCGATAGTCTCAGGGCCCTCGATCTTCACCATGCCGACCAACTGGCTCAGGCCCTTGTACATCGGATAGACCGCGATGGCGGCAGCCTTCAAACCGTAGCGCTGCTCGAAGGTCGGGATGTCGGGCTGATGAGCCACACCGCGCATGAGGAATCCGTTGGCGGTCTTCTCACCGGCCAAGAGCGGCAGGGCCAGCTTGTAGAAATCGGCGATCAGCTTGGCGACCTTCTTCTGGCCGGCGTTCTGCAAATCCACCGGCTTGGCTTCGGCGATCGGCAGTCCCTCGCGGTTGGGATCGGTGTCGGTCAGCGGGCCTTCCAAGCCTTGGCCGCGGAACACCACGACAAAGCGATGCTCCTTACCCGGATAAATATGAACTTCGGTCGCGCCGATCTTCTGGATCTTGGCAGAAAGGATGCCGCACAGACGCTCGCACACCTCGGTGGCGATGCGGCCTGCGCGACGATCCGTGACGATGCCCTTCGGATCGAGGGTGCAGAAATTGGCGCGCGCCGCCACGTCTCCATTCTTGAGCTCGATACCGAGACCCAGTGTCTCGATCACACCGCGACCCACCTCCCACTCGATGGGGTCATAACCGAAGAGGGCCAGGTGTCCCGGACCCGAGCCGGGGGTGATGCCCGGGGCCACTGGGATCATTCGTCCCTGGGCGCAACCCGATTGGGTGAGGGCGTCGAGGTTGGGGGTCTTGGCCGCCTCCAGAGGCGTCATCCAATTCTGGGAACGGGTGGCCAGATCTCCCAGGCCATCGAGAACAATGAGGGCCATTTTGGCCCCGGTCTTGACCTGAAGTTTCGCGTAAACGGAATCGAGTTTGCTCATAAATCAAGGGGACGGAAGGCCTCCGGAGCCCCCCGTTGCCGAAGATCCCCGCAGACACCGGAACGGACCCTGTTGGCCGGTCAATATCCCGTCAACTTCGCTTTGGCCCCCGCCGCGTAGGATCCCGGAGGACGCTCTTCGGCGGTGGTTGCCACGTTCCGCTCACCGCCACGGTGACCGCGACGGAATTATTTCTTAAAGAAGCCCTTGGACTTCGGGGCCGGGGCCGGGGTCTCGGGCTTGACCGGGACTTTTTCCAAGTAACGGTTGAGTTCTGCCTCCGTCACCGAGTTCGTGATCAACGCGGCTTGATGCGTCTCCTTGGTCGTCAACTGGGCCAATTGCGTCGGGGCTTGGAGAATATAAGGCGTGAGGAAGATGAGGAGTTCGGTCTTGGCGTCGCTCTTCGCGCGGGTCTTGAAGAGATTGCCCAGCACCGGGATGTCGCCCAGGTACGGAACCTTCTTCTCGCTCTGGGACTGATTATTGGAAATGAGCCCGCCGATGACCACCGTCTCAGCATGCGGGGTCACCACCACCGTGTCTGCGGAACGCACATTGATGTACGGGGCGGAGACGTCCTCCGACAAGGACTGTCGTTCGGTGGGTGACACCGAAGAAATCTGCGGTTGGACGATCATCTCGACCTGACCGTTGGACCCGATGAAGGGAGTGACGTTCAGGATGATGCCCACGTCGTTGTAGGTGACATTGATGATGGGGATGGTGTTGTTACCGGAAGCCGCATAGGAAACGCCACTGGGCAGGGGCACTTGTTGGCCCACCACGATGCGGGCCAACTGGCCATCGCGGGCGATGATGGAAGGGCGAGAGAGGACCTGAGCCTTTCCGGACGTGGCCACCGCCCGCAAGGTCGCCTGAAATTCAGAGCCAGCGATTTGGTAAAGCCCGCCGCCACCGGCACCCGTAGAGGACGGAGTGAGCGCCGTTCCCATGGATTGCCCCAACCCGTTGAGGTTGGTGGTGATATTGTTCACCCCCGAAAGGCCCATCACGGTGCCGCCACCGCTGCTAATGTTGTTTCCAATGTTGTTCTTGGCCCAGGCGCCCTCGACGCCGAGTTCGGAGCCGTTGTTCCGCTGGACCTCCATGAAGACCACCTTGATGAGGACTTGCGGCTTCGGTGAATCCAGATTTCGGATGACGTTGCTGATCTGCAAGGCCGTCAGGGCATCGGCGATGACCACCAGATTGTGGGTCTGAGGATCGACCGAGATCAGAGCACTGCCCACGGTGCCGTTGTTGTTGTAAAGGCCGGAGGCACCGGTTCCGCGGTTGCCACCACCGCCACCACCGCCAAACCCACCACCGCCGAACCCACCGCCGCCACCGAATCCGCCACCGCCAAATCCGCCGCCGCCGCCACCCCGTTGCTGGGCGACTGCGGGCAGGGCGACAACCAACCCGAGGAGTGCCGCCATCACCCGAGGCGCCGGTGAAACGGTCAAGAACCGCAAAAGGAGGGAACCGCTGGTTTTCATTCTGGAATCGTTGAAAGGACTGGGGTTCAGAACAACTGGCCGCCGGCGCGTCCGCCGCCGCCGCTGTTCCCGAAGGAGCCGGAGCCGCTCGAGGTGCCGCCGGAAGTCTGGTTGTTGTTCTGCTGGCGTTGCATGAGCGCGCTATTCTGCGATGAACCGCCGGCACCGGTCCGGCTACCCGAGGTGCTTTGGAACATGTTCTGCAACACTTGCACCGCCTGCTGAGGATCGCCGTTGTTCATGCGAAACACGTGCACCTGCTGATCGCGCGGGGAGGCCACATCCAACTCCCGTACCATGCCCGCAATCTGGGACATCAGGTCCTTGGAAGCCGTGACGATGACCGAAGAGGTCCGGGCGTCGGCGACCGCCAACACCTGCGAAGCCCGGCGGATCCGATCGTTTTGGCCAGAGGACCCCGCCGAAGATGAACCGCCACGGCCGCCACCATTGCCACCGCCGCCGCGCCCTCCGAATCCTCCCATCATCGCCGCGAATCCACCGCCCCCTCCAAAGGGTCCGCCACCAAAACGCACCGGTGCCTGGTTGTTGTTGCCACCGGATCCGCTGCTGCTGGGAAACACCCCGGACAAGGCCGAGGCCACATCGGTCGGGCTGGCATGGGTCAGGTGGAACACGCGGATCTCGGTCTCCGCCTCGGCGCTCGAATCAATGGCTCTGATGATTTCCACCATGTGCCGGATATTGGCCTGGGTGTCGGTCATCACGATGGAATTGCCCGCCGCATTGGCAACGAAGGTCGCTTGCGGGGAAATAAACGATGCCAAATCTTTGGCGAGCTGATCGGCCTCGACGTATCGGATCGGAATGATTTGCGTCACGATCTCGTCGTTCTTCGGGATCATTCGGGGATCGTTGTTCACCTTCACCGGGATATCCCGGGTCTTGGCCGCCGTGCGGTCGACGATGGTCAGCGTCCGGCCATCTCGTATGGCCGCCAAACCGTTCTTGTTGAGAGCCGAACTCAGAAAATCCACCGCCTCATCCTGGCTCATCGGCTTGGCGCTGATCACGTTGACAGTGCCCTTCACCGGAGCATCCAAAACGATGATGAAACCGGCCGCCTCGCTCAGGTATTCCAAAACCTGCTCCAAGGGAGCGTTCCTGAAATTCATCAGGATTCCCGGAGCGCTGCCGGTTGCCAGGTTCGGGTTCTGCTGACGGGGTGCTTCCGACGGAGCCGAGGCATTTTCGCCGCGGATTGGAACTGAGGCGGCAGTGGTCGAAGCTAGGGCATCCTGGGCGACTAGGCTGCCAGTCAAACACCCCACGGCACAGGCAGCGCCCAAGGCTCGAGTGATCAAGGTCTTCATTTCATCTCCTGTTCCCGTTTTTTCAAAAGCCGCTTCAAAATTTCGTCGGATCCTGGGGGATCCTCGCTGGCGGTGGCCGACGGGACTGACGACGTCCCGTTGCCCCCCCCGACGGAAGTCGATCGCGTGAACGCGTCTCCGCCGGTGCTCGTCAACAATTGCCAACCACCTTCGGGATCCTGACGCAAGCGTTGCCCCACCTTCAGCACGATCGGGGGGCGATTGGACGCCGACAAGGTGACTGATTGGGGCGTGACGGCACTGAGGGTCTGGCCTGCGATCACTGCGTTGACCTGGAGGGTCTTACGAAAATCCGAGCCGTTGCCGTCAAAGAAAGCAAAGGTGCCTCTGGGGTAACTCATGACACCCACCAGTCCGAACTCCGGCGCATCCGCGGCGACGACCGCCTTCGGCTTGGGCACCGGTCGGGACTCACCCCGGATCCGGGGCTGCCTCTCCGGATCGAAGATGTTTCGATCGGCCACCCGACGGGCCAGCTCCTTGGGATCGATGAGCGGCGTCGACGGGGTCTCGGCAACAGCGCCCAACAGGGACCCTGAAAGGACACCGATCATGAGGGAACCCATCCAGATTGAGGGAGAGGCCTTCATGGCTTGGCGGAAGGATTGAGCACGAGGCCGTTGATTTGGAGGCCCAGAGTTAACTGACGGCCGGCGGGATCGCGGCTCATCAACTGGAGGCTGTCGAGCTTGACGGCCAAGGGACCTTCTTCGAGGCGCTGGAGAAACTGCGTCAGACTGGCGAGGGATCCGGAGGTCTCGAGACGGCACCGCAGCATCTGGTAGGCGGCGTCATCGCCCTTCCATTGGGGCATTCGATCCACAACCTGAGCCCCTGACGCCTTGGCCCATTCGTCACAAGCCCTGAGCAGTCGTTGCTCGGCCTGGGAGGGTTCTTGGGGCAGGGCGTTGGTGCGCAAGTGATTCCAGCGATCTCGAAGCCCACCCTCGCGCTGGATCAATGCCTGTCCCTCGGTCACCTGACGCCGCAGGGTGGCGATCCGGGCCGAGCGCTCCGACCAGACTCGACCCATTGGCGTGATCAACACCAGGTCGGCGATGTAGAGCCCCACAGCGGCCAGGGTCACGATCATGAGAAGGCGTTGGCGTTGAGCGGGATTCATCGGGCCATGCCTCCATTCCAAACGAAAGTGAGGTTGAATTGCATCGGAGACGCACCGCGGGATTGGTCGTGGTGGACCTTGGTCACCCCGGGCAGGGCGCTCAAACGGGCGGTCATCGCCAGAAACGCAGGACTATCGGTGGCGGTGCCGCTGCAAACCACCTCTCCGGACTCCCGGATTTCGATGACCTTGGCCGTCACGGAACCGTTCTCGGGAAAGGCGGTGGTCAGGGCCTCCAAGATGGCCAAGCCGCGGGCCGACTGAGGTGTCCAGGGTCGGAATTGCCTCAAATCCTGCTGGATGCGCTCCAGTTCCCGGACCTTGCCCGAAAGACCCGCCCAACGGGACTCCAAGAGCGAGAGCTGAATTTGCTGAATGAGAAAGGCCAGGGCAACCAGAGCTGCCAACCCGACGGCCACGGTCCAGACCGTGCGACGCTGACCTTGGGCGTGACGGGCCAGGAATTGCTGGAACACCGACGGCTTCGGCGGCAGGAACTCTAGGGTCGCCGGACGAGAAGCCAGCAGCCGGGCTGCGATCACCGATGAAATCGGCTGCTCCTGGGACGGGGCCAACCCCGGCACTTCGGCTGCCTGGGTACGGATGCGAAAACCAGCGACCGACAATCGAGCCGACAGCTCGCCGGCCAGCTTTTGGGCCGGGCCTTGAGGGCCGAAGAGACGGACATCCCGAATGGAACTATTCCAAGGATCCGGGAGCTGACCCAACGTGATTCGAATCTCCCGGGCCACGCCGTCGGCATGCAAGACCGGTTGGCCAGAGGGGTCTTCGGTGGTGCCCTCGAAGGATCTCAAGGCCACGAGGCCGCCGCCGGCACTGACCTGGAGTGTCACCGGACCGGGGCCGGATCCGAGGTGCAACGCCAGGACCCCCTCGGAAGCGGGATCTTCAGGCGGCAGCAGCTCACACGGGATCGCGGAGACACTCACCAGCTTGAGCCGCGCAGAACGGGTCCAACGCTCCAGGGAGGCCAAACGAGACTGCGGCAATGCGGCCAAGGTCACCCATTGACTCCCCTCACCCCGGGCGCAGCGCGAGTGAGCCACCTGAAGGGTGGAGGCGTCGCCGTGAAAACCCTTCTCGGCCTCCAATTGCAGCAGACTGAGCGCATCGGCATCGGCCAGGACCGGGATCTCAGTCTGGGTGACCAGCAAGCTGGACACCGACAAGGCCACCGCACAGTTCCGTTCCCGAATTCCGGCCTGATCGAGTTGAGCCCGAAGCTCCCTGCCGACCGTTTCCGGATCACCGGAATCGATGTCCACCGACAGTTCCGCCTGAAATCCACCCGTCTTCTCCAACCCGCTCTGGGTCCGGCGCAGGAGGCTGCCCTCGATACGACGACCCTCCCAGGAAAGCCCCAAGACGACGGAGGGAGCTTTGCGCGGACGGGAACCCAGTTTCAGGAAATTCATCATGGCGTGGTCTGGGCATTCATCGAGCCATCGAGTTGCTGGGCGATCTGCTCACGGACACGGTCCCCCAATGCCCAGCCCAATCGGCTGAGATCCTGACGGTGGAGGATCTTTGGGATTCCATCACTGATATCAAAAATGAACTTCACTCGGCGATAACCACGGCCCAAGGGCCCCACGGCCACCAGGTCGGCTCCATATTGGAAGCTCCGGGTCGTAAGGAGATCGCGGCCAGCCAAAGTGGTTACGGCCTGATGATCACGACCCAGCGCGGCCACCATCCAAGCGATGGAATTCAGGCTGGTGGTATTCTGTTCCCGATACCGAACCAGAGTCGAGGCGGCGCCCTCCGCCGCATCCTGAGACAAACCTGCCCCGACCAAGAGTGCCGTCAGCACGGTGGCGTTGGCCGTGTTGATATTCACCCGACCATAGCTGTAGCTGTTGGTGGTGACACACAGTTCTGGAGCAATGCGCTCGAAGTCATCTTGGCTCAATCCGCTGGTGAGATAAAAACGCAACAGGCTCGGGAAGTTCGGTGCGGCGCCACCGCCACCTCCGGCACCACCGCCTTGAGTGAATCCCAAGCGGTTTAAGATTTCCCGAC
Source organism: Verrucomicrobiota bacterium (assembly GCA_947464705.1). Classification (GTDB taxonomy): domain Bacteria; phylum Verrucomicrobiota; class Verrucomicrobiia; order Limisphaerales; family UBA9464; genus SXXZ01. Next base: position 7,577 of record CANHYD010000024.1, read on the forward strand.
TGCGGCCGGTGCCAAAAGACGATTCCAACAGCCCCTGGATTTGGGCCCGGGTGTTGACGTTGGTCAGGAGGGTTCCATCGGCATGAAAATTGGGTTCCCGGCTAAAGACGGTGGTTGTGTCCAGCAGGCCGGGGGTCGAGAACAAGGATCCCGTGAGGCTGCGTTCGTCGGGATCAAGGATCCCGTTCTGATTGCGATCATCCCCGAAGAGGTGATCCAAGGTGATGCCTTCCACCCAGCGCAATTCGTCCACCGTTTCAAACGGACTGCGTTTGGCGTCATAGCCCAGACTCGCGTAACTCAACTGCAAGGTCCCATTGGTGCTCCTCCAATCCACGATGGCCGCGGCCAACTCGGTGGTCATTCCGGGCAAAAGTGAGAGGGCGTTGGAATTGGCCCGGTTGAGGTTGAGCCTTCCTGCCTCGTCCTGAAGGTTGAAGACCAACTGGTTGAGCCCGGATTCGGCCGCCGCCGGATTTCGGCCCAGAATCCAAACCCGGGACTCTCCGATGGGCAACGCCTCGCACACGAACTGGGAATTGGTGGTCATCATCCCGTTGGTGGCGAACTGGGCCAACGCCCACCCGACATAACGCGCCGCGCCCTCAATGGCCTGACCCGCCGCCAGATCCGCGGCACGGTTGGCCGAAGCCCGCAGCTCCAGACCCATGGAGGCCGCGAAGTAGAGGACCAAGGCCGTCAGTCCGGCCGTAATCCATAGCACCACCACCAACACCGAACCCCGGGAGTCGGCGCGGAACGCCGTCCGCGGCCGGGACCGGCCGGGTGTGGTTGCGGTACGGATGTTTGAGCGGTGGTTCTGGGGTGCCATGCTCAGCCTCCGACGGTGCTGGTGGAGTTGGTGCGGGACTGGGCGCTCAAGGGCACCAGCAATTCGACAAGCCCCGGGTCGGGCCCCCAAGACTCTCCGCGTTGGAGACGTATCCGAATGGCCACTGGCAGGTTGGTCGTGTTACCCGAAACATCGGTGGTGTCCCATTGAGGAAGCCATTGAACGCCATCAAAACATTCCACATCGAGGCGGGCCACATCCCGCAAGATCAGTTGGTCCTCCACCTCAGCCACGGAGATGGCCAAGAGGTTGCGACACACACCACGGTAGAGATCCGTCACAGCCGATCCGCCTTCGACAGAATTGCGCAAACTATAGGAAACACGCTGAACGGCTCCCCAAGGCTCCGAGGCTCGGAGTGAACCCGTGGTCGTGTTGAATTCGAGCGAGACGGGCTGGGCATTGACCGTGCTGGCGAGACTGCCGGCGCGGAAAGAACCGGACAGAACTCCATTGGTCTTGGGGGTCGTCGCACCCTGGAGATCGTGTCGCAACGCGTCGATGGCCAGCTCCAGCGGAACCGCCGATTCAATCGCGTCAGAGACAGAGTTGCGGAGCCGCAGACTGGTGAAGAGGACCTGGTTAGCGACAATGAGAATGAGTGCTGCCGCGCCGATCGACAAAATCAATTCGATCAACGTGAACCCGGATGGGCTTCGGACTCCGGATGGAACTCGGGCGATCATCGGGTGGCGGTGCTGCTACTGCTGCTGCTGCTGCCAGGAAGCGCATCGACGGGATGACCCAACGTAGAAAGCCGAACCAACGACTCCTGACCCTGGGTCAGGAACCGCACCTCGGCCGTCAGTTGCGGCAGGCTGCTCTGCACCCAATTCTCGCGGGTCACCGTCCACTGGTAGTCGACTGCTCCCTCGACCTGGGTCCCACTTTGTGCGGTGCTGCTGAGATTGGTGTAGAGGGTGGCCTCGGTGAGCATCCGTTCGGCGATGCGGGCGGCCACGGCCCGCCGAATCGATACGGTTCCAGCTCGACCCGCCACATGCAGGGCCTCGACCACCGCCGGAATGACGATGGCCAAAAAGAGCAGGGCCGCCAGCGTCTCCGCCAGGGTATATCCCGCTCGCCGACGATTATTGGAGACCCGTGCGAATTTCATAATGACGGCGGTCGGAACCTTCGACGAGCCACAGCACGGACCCGTCGACGTCTTCGATGCGGAGGGCGTTGGGGCTGTCTTCATCAATAGTCCCATCCGGCAGGAACCGGATCGACGGTTCGGTCCGTGCGCTGGTGGGCCTCTGGGAACTGGAGACTCCGGGCAACACCCCCACGGTGCGGGTACCGCTCAAGGTTTGCCCGATGAGGCGCTGAGCCTGATCGAAAGCCATCCGGAGGTTCTCATCGACGGTGAACTCCTGGGCGAGGGAGTCGCCCTTCTCTCCCCGAGTCTCACGCTCGACACCATAATGCCCAGTGGAGGCGTCGAGCCAGAGCAAGACCGGCATGCTCTCGGAGATGGCTCGGCTCCGAGCGGCATGTGTCAGGGCCAGGACACGACGGGCTTCAGACTCCAGGGCTCTGCCGCGGATGAATCCAGACAGGCGCGGAGACACCATCGAAACGGCCACCACCAGCAGAGCCATCACCAGGATCATTTCGATCAGGGTGAAGCCGTGCGGCTGCGCGCCCCATCGGCGGCACTGCTTATTTGGCCGTCCAGTTGCCAAAGTCATCCTCAGTTCCTGCCTTGCCGTCCGGGCCGATGGAGGACAGGTCGAAGGAGGTGGCGTTCTGTCGGCCGGGTTGAGCGTACTGGTATTCGTTGCCCCAGGGATCCTGCGGGATTTTGTCAAGGTAGGGTCCTCGCCAATTGCGGGCCTGACGCGGTGCCTGGATGAGGTCGGCCAAAGCCTTCGGGTAGGTGCCATTGTCCACCTCATAGGCATCCAAGGCCGTCTTGATCGAGGCGATGTCGGCTCGCGCCGCCGACTGCCGGGCCTGTTCGCTGCGACCCATCATCTTGGGCACTACAAGGGCGGCCAAGATGCCGATAATGGTGATGACCAACAGCATCTCGACCAACGTGAAACCACGGTGGCGACGGCGGGTCTTGCCGGCGAGGGCTCCTGTTTGGGGACGATGAGAGAGGTTCAGATTCATGAGGTCAGAGGGAATTACTTGATGGAGTCTTGCAGCGAAAAAACCGGCAGCAGCATGCCGATGAAGATGAAGCCGATGAAACCAGCGATGAGGAACAAGAGCAGCGGTTCAGCCAGGGCGACCGCGGTCTTGAGGCGCCGATCCAATTCACTCTCGGTGACGTTGGCGATGCGGATGAGTTCGACATCCAGACGTCCGCTCTCCTCAGCCACCGAGATCATCTCCATGACCGATCCGCTGAAGAGGGTGGGACACTCCGCCAAACTCTGGCCGAGACGTCCGCCCTGCTGAACTTGATCGATCGAACGGGCCACGGCATCCACCAGGATCTGGTTGCCGATGGACCGCCGGGCCACATTCAGTGCCTGGACCAACTGGACATCGGCTCCAATCAAGGTCCCCAGCATTCGGCAAAAACGCGCCATCGCAAACCGAGCGCTGAGGGGACCGACGACGGGTGCCTTCAGGGTCAGCCCTTCCCAAATCCGACGACCGGCGGGCGAAACGATCCAGGTCCGCAAAAAGAAGCCTCCGAGCACCAACCCAACCAACACCAGCAGGCCGTAAGACCGGAGGAAGTCACTGGCGGCGATGATGATCCGGGTGATGAGAGGCAAAGCACTCTTCACGCTGGTGAACACCTTCTGAAACTTGGGAATGAAAAAGACCAGCAACACACTCAGAACCACCAGAGCCATTAACAGCAGCACCGTCGGATAAATCATCGCCGTGAGCACCTTCGAGCGGAGCTCTTTTTCGCGAGACTGGAAGTCCGCGATCTGGGCCAGAACGACATCCAGGAATCCGCCCGCTTCTCCGGCCTCAACCATGGCCGTATAAACCTTGGGAAAGGTGTCCGGTGATCGGGACATGGCGTTGGCCAAAGACATACCGTCCACCACCAGTCCATGGATTTCCCGCCACTTCGCTGAGGCCACCGGCGACGAGGCCTCCTTGCCGAGGATGGTCAGCGCCCGACTCAACGGCACCCCGGCCGCCAAAAGGCTGGAGAGCAGTCGGGTAAAATTCTCCAACTCTTCCGAACTGACCTTGGTGCCTCCAAACGACCACCCGGCCAGACCTTGGGTTGGGGTCGTCGCCGCATCTGGGGCCGTCTTGACGGATCGGCTGCCGCTACCACTGCCGCGCACTTCGGTCACGCGGACTGGACGCAGGCCTCGGGCTTCAATCACCCGCATCGCCTCGGGACGCGAGGACGCTTCGGCGGTGCCATCGGCCATCCGCCCATCGGCTTGCAGTGCTCGGTAGGTGAAGGTGGGCATGGGTCAGATTCGGGAACCCGGGATTCCAGGGGCCGGCGTTGAGTCGGCGGCTTCACCCGCTTCGGCCGGAGCCGCGGATCGCGGCGTTTCCTTGTCGGTCGTGACGCTCAGCACCTCTTCCACCGTGGTGATGCCTTGAGCCACCAAGCGCCAACCGTCTTCAGCCAATGTCCGCATACCCGCAGCCCGGGCCGCCGCTCGGATTTGGTCGGTGGAGCCGTTTTCCAAAATTAGCCGACGGATGGTCTCATCGGTGTCCATCCATTCGAAGATGGCATGGCGTCCGAAGAATCCGGTCTGCCGACACTCGCGGCATCCCACCGCCTTGAAGAGTTCCACCTCGGGAGCGATGCCCATGCGCGATCGGAAGGCTTTCGCATGGGCTGAGGTGTCAGGAACCTTGCAATGAGGACACAAGACTCGAACCAAGCGCTGGGCCAACACCGCTTCCAGCGACGAGGCCACCAAGTAGGGCTCGACGCCCATGTCGACCAGGCGGGTCAGGGCCCCAGGAGCATCATTGGTGTGCAACGTCGAAAACACCAGATGGCCGGTCAGTGAGGCCTGCACCGCGATCTGGGCGGTTTCCCGGTCTCGGATCTCACCGATGAGGACGACATCGGGATCGTGTCGGAGGATGGACCTCAACCCGCGGGCAAAGGTAAGTCCGGCCTTCTCAGAGACCTGGATCTGGTTCACGCCCTGGAGCTGGTACTCGACCGGATCCTCGATTGTGATGATCTTGCGGACCTCGTCGTTGATCTCATTCAACGCAGTGTAAAGGGTCGAGGTCTTGCCGCTTCCGGTGGGTCCTGTCACCAGCACGATGCCGTGTGGTAAATTCAGCACTTTTTGAAAGCACTCCAACTCCCGGGTTCCCAGACCAATATGGGACAAGCCCCTCAGGGTCGAATTCTGCCGCAGAAGACGCATGACCACCGCCTCACCGTGGAGCATGGGAATCACGGAGACGCGAATGTCGACCTCCGTGTTTTCGATCCGGACCTTGATGCGCCCATCCTGAGGGAGACGCTTCTCGGCGATGTTGAGATGACTGAGGATCTTGACCCGTGAAACGATGGCCGGTTGGAACTGCTTGAGCTGGGCCGGAAGTGGGATCTCCTGCAATTCGCCATCGATGCGGTAGCGGATGCGGAATTCGTGCTCGAAAGGCTCCAGATGGATATCGGAGGCGCGCAACTCGATGGCGTCTTTGAGGACCTGATTGACGAAGCGAATGATTGACGCCTCATCCTCAGCCCCAGCGTCGAGGTTGGAATCTTCGGAGTTTTCATCGACCACTTGGACGGATTTCTCTTCGTCGAGTGCGCCGATGGTGTCGGCTCCGACTCCGAGATTTTTTTTCATCTCCCGCAGGAGGGCATCCCGCGGCGACAAGACCAGCTTGAGACGCA
>CANHYD010000025.1 GCA_947464705.1 Verrucomicrobiota bacterium
CTGCTCGGGAATTTCTGGGTCGGGTCTCGGCCATGATGGAGGCTCAGGTCGACGAATTCGATTCCGAGATCGCCGAGTACGCCCGTTACGCTCTCGAAAACCAGGGCAAACAATTGCGTCCCACACTGGTGGCTCTGGCCGGCGGGGCGGTGGGTCCATGGACCGACGATTCGGTGTCGGTGGCGGTGATCATCGAGATGATCCACCTGGCCACCTTGGTCCACGACGACATCATGGACGAGGCGAGCATGCGCCGTCGCAAAGCAACCCTGGCCGCCAAGTGGGGCAACCAGGTCGCGGTGCTCCTGGGTGATTGTTTGTTTGCCCACGCACTCAAACTGGCGGCCGGTCTCCCCAGCGCCGAAGTATCGCGGTTGGTAGCCTCCTCCAGTGGTCGGGTTTGCGCGGGCGAAATTCTGCAAAGCCACCGGCGCCGTCGCTGGGCGGTGGAGCGCGCCGATTACTTCAAGGTGATCGAGATGAAGACGGCCGAATTGTTTGCCCTGTCCTGCGATCTGGGAGCTCGACTCTCCGGGGGCACTCCGCAAGAGATCGCCGCGCTGCGAAGCTATGGGTTGTCTTTGGGAACGGCGTACCAGATTTACGACGACTGCCTGGATCTTTACGGCGCCGAATCCTCCGCCGGAAAATCCCTCGGCACGGACCTCGCCAGCGGCAAGGTGACCCTGCCGCTGATCATGGGTCTGGATCACTCCACGCCGGAAGACCGCCAAGCCTTGATCGGATGGTTGGAAGATTGGCGGCCCGAATACTTTCCGGCGGTGCGAAGCCTCTTGGATAAAAACCAAGCCTTGGAGCGGTCGCGGGAAGTGATTGGGAAAATTTTGAACGACTCGGACACCGCACTGTCCACACTCAAGTCCGGTCCGCAGGTCGAGGCCTTGTATGCGCTCAGCCGTTTTCTGGCGCGACAAACCGACTTGCTCGCCGGCGCTTGAGCCGTGAGCGTTGCAGCATTGATGGATCCAATCGCCGAGTCGACTGTGTCGGCCCGAACTATCCCGAATGCCGAGGAGGCGTCCGAGGTTGTGCAGCGTGTTCGTCGAGCCCAGGCGGGTGATCTGGCGGCTTACGATCAGCTGGTTCAGCAGTTCCAAGAGCGGATCTACGGCCTTTGCTACCACATGACGTCCCATCACGAGGACGCTCATGACTTGGCTCAGGACACCTTCGTCAAGGCCTGGCAGGCCCTGAAGAGTTTCAAGGGCGACTCCAGTTTCTATACCTGGATCTACCGGATCGCGGTCAACACCTGCCTCAACCACCTCAAGCTCCGGCGGAATCGGACCCCGCATCTGAGCCTCAATGACTTGGATGTCCAACCCGAGAACGATCCCGACTTGGTGGCGCTGGTTTCGGACAAGACTCCTCGGCGCGAAGCCAATCTGGCAGAACTCCAGCGTCGGTTGAACGAAGCCATTCTCAAGCTGTCCGAAGATCACCGATCGGTGGTGACACTCCACGATATCCAAGGGCTGCCCCACGATCAGATCGCCAAGATTCTCGGGGTGAACCCGGGTACCGTGCGATCCCGGCTTTTCTATGCTCACCAACAGCTCCAAGGGTGGTTGGCGGATTGGATGAGATAACCGATTTTTCAAGTGCAACGCAGGCCATGACCGACGACGAATCCTCCAAGAGACTCGAGCAGTTGCTCCGTTTGAAGCGTCACGAGACACCGCCTCCGGGTTATTTCAACGAGTTCTCGGACGGTGTCCTGGATCGCATCCGCGCTCTGGAATCCGAACGAGCCGTCCCGCGGTGGCGACGCTGGTTTTCTCGCGGGCCCCAATCTTCCGAGGGTTCGGCCCCTGAAAGCGGTCTCTGGCCAATGTGGGTTTGGAACTCCGCTCTCGGTTTTTCGACGCTGGTGGCCATGGTGGGGGGGCTCTACTGGGCCTTGCATCAGACCGATCCGGAGGGGAAGTCGAGCGAGTCGCTGCTTCAGACTGCCAGTTCTGGTAATCCATCGACGGTCTCTTCGGCGGCCTCCACAGTCCTGTTGGCTCGATCAATGCCCGAAGGGGTCGGACCCCGAAGCGTTCAATTCCGTCCCGTGACGGTGTCCATGTCGGGTTCCTCAGCCGAGATTTCTTCAACCAATCCGTTACCCTCCGGTTTGTTTCAGCTGCCTGGAGCCTCGAGTGGTGGTTCTGAGGCTTACCGTGTCCGCTTCGGAAACAGTCCCCGATAGTGGGCTGACGTTTTCCCGGGGGGTGGCTCCCGTGATTTCGCGCTCTATCGAAGTCTCGAAGTCTCGAAGTAGTTTGCGACCGTCGATCTGGGCGGCGGCGGGTGAGAGTTTCTGACAAAAATGCCCGCCCTCGAAAAACCAACGGGCCGTCTGCGTGATCACAGACGGCCCGTAGGCAGGTTCTTGAATGGTGCAACCTGAGCCGCGGATTAGCTGGTGCGGACGAAGAAGACGGTGAACTTCTGATCTCCGTTACCGAAGGTCCAAGTCAGGCGGCCGGTGTCATTGACCAAGGCGTCGAGCGATTGCTTGGAGCCTTGAAGTTCGGTCCCGAGCACATAACGGCCATCGGTTCGCGTCCAAGTGCCTTCGAAGGACTTCAGTCCCTGGATGAACTCGATCCCCGGCGGGAGTTTCGATGCCTTGGTGGCCTTGGGTTGGGCAGCGGTCGCGGTCGCGGCCGGGGTTCCATTGGGGGTCGCCCGAAGTCCGTAGCGGGCCAAATAGGCGTTTTGAGTCGAGGTGGGGCTCGGTGTGGCTTCGCTTCCCTCCGGGGTGGTGGCGGCTACCGGAGCGGCTGGTGGGTCGATCTTGATTGAGAAGCGGCCATCGGTGTAGGCGATCAGGGTGGCGCCTGAAAGGATCGGTCCCACGGCGGCACGAACGGCCCGCATCTCTGCCGGGCTCAGATTCAGGCGATCGCGCTTGAGCTGGGTGAACACCGTTCCCGGATCCATCCGCCAGCGGCCGAGAATCTTTTCATCCTCGTATCGAGGGGAGACACCGGTTTCGAGGTACTTGCGGAAGTCCTTCAAGTCCACCTTCGCAAAGGTTTCCCTCAGGGTGGGGCTGAAGAGCACTGCCGCCGCCTTGGGGTGGTTGAGCATCACCGACAGGGCGGGTTTGCTTTGGATCAGTTTCAGGAATTCCGGGTCCGTGCCGATTTCGGTAAATTCCGGCTGCGAGGCCAAAGCCAGGAAAGGAGGGTAGTTTTCAGCGCGTCCTTGGACCAACGGGTTGGCGTGCAAAATGCCCAAGATGTCTGAGACCTCGTAGTACTTGGCCGGTGAATTGTCCATCGCGGCGAAGGTGCGAGCCCACCCCGTGGACTCCATTTCCGAGCGCAACTGGGCCATGTAACGAATCGGTGTGGCCTCGCCGCTGTCACTGGTGACCTGGGTGATCAGGTAGCCCTGCCGGTAGACGAAGTTGCCGACACTGAACAAAACACAAATGCCGGACACCAAGCCCACGAATAGGCCGATGGCTTGGTTGGTTCGTTCGAAGGCAGCCCGCGTCGGCTCGTCGCTGCGGTATTTGAAGAACAGCTCGATGGGCCGATGGGCCGCGACTCCGATCACCAAGAAGATGATGGTCAAGAGGCTGAAGACAATCACCCCGGGGAGGAGTGTCAGGTCGACGAAGTCCTTGATCCCCATCAGGGCGAGGCCGGCACTGACGGGGCCACTGGCAACACCGGCCAGCATCAAGCCCAGCGCAGCGCCAATAAACCCGATGCCCCAACGAATGGCACCGGCCTGATGACCCAGCAGGCCAAACCCGCCGACCAAAGCGATTGCTACGACCCAGATAAGCATGCCCGCAGGCTAGAAAGTCCCGTGCCAAGGCGCACGCGGAAAATCCATTATCCCGCGAGACTTGCGAATCCGAGAGTTGGTTTCCATGGTTTCGGACCATGAGCCTCTTGCCCTTCGGTGAATTGCCTCCGTTTCGCCCCCGCCGCTTCGTGCCGGCAACCTTGGCTTTGGGAGACTGGGAGGCCGTCGCTCCGTTCTTTGATCAACTGGAGGCCCGGGCGGCCGGTTGCACCGCAGTGGCCGACCTGGAGCAGTGGTTGTTGGATGCCGGCGAATTGTCCGCTGCTCTCGATGAGGAGCGGGCCCGTCGGTACATCGCCAAGACCTGCCATACCGACAATTCCGAGGCCGAGAAGGCTTACCTGCATTTCGTGGAGGTCATCGATCCGGCGCTCAAGCCCCGCCAATTCGCCATGGCGGAATTGTTCCTGAAGCACCCGTTTCGGTCCCAGTTGCCTCGGGCCAAGTACGAGGTCTTTGACCGGGCCACAGCGCTTCAGTCCGAATTGTACCGTCCGGAGAATATTCCCCTGGAGACCGAAGAGGCCAAGGTGGGCAACGAATACAACAAGCTCAGCGGCAGTTTGACGGTGGAATTTCGGGGTGAGGAGAAAACCCTCGTGGCCATGGGGCGCTTTCAGGAAGAACCCGATCGGGCCGTGCGCGAGGAGGCCTGGAAGTTGGTGGCGGATCGGCGGGTCCGTGAAGCGGATCGCTTCGATGCCTTCTTCGATGAGTTGATTCGGATCCGTCATCAGATCGCTCGCAATGCTGGGTTCCCAGACTATGTCGCCTATGCTTACCGGATGCGGGGACGCTTCGACTATGGGCCGGAGGATTGCCGCAAATTCCACGATGCCATCGAAACGGAAGTCATGCCCATCTTCCGGAAGTTGCAGGCGCAACGTCGCCAGAAGCTCGGGGTCGAGCGCTTGCGTCCGTGGGACACGCAGGTGGATCCCCTGAATCGTCCGCCACTGCGACCGTTTTCTACCTCGGCGGAGATGGAAACCGGGGTTCAGACCGTGTTCGACCGCATGAATCCCCAACTGGCGGCGGGATTTCGCGGCATGCGCGAAAAGCGACTGCTCGACTTGGACAATCGCAAGGGCAAAGCCCCGGGGGGCTACCAATACACGCTCAATGAGGCCCGCCTCCCGTTCATTTTCATGAACTCGGTGGGCCTTCAGCGCGATCTGGAGACCATCCTCCATGAGGCTGGGCATGCCTTCCATGCGTTGGCTTGCCGCGAGGAGGATTTGCCCCTGTATCGGGAGGCACCCATCGAATTCTGTGAAGTGGCCTCCATGGCGATGGAGCTTCTCGGAGCCGAGCACTTGGATGTTTTCTACACACCGGCCGATGCGTTGCGGGCTCGGACGGTTCACCTGGAGGGAGTCATCGGGGTCTTTCCGTGGATTGCCACCATCGATGCCTTCCAGCATTGGATCTACTCCCATCCCAACCATACCCGCGACGAACGTCGGGCCGCCTGGTTGGCAATTATGGATCGGTTTGGCGGAGATATCGACTGGTCCGGGTGTGAATCAGCCCGGGCCACCCTCTGGCACAAGCAGTTGCACGTCTTCTTGTACCCCTTCTACTACGTCGAATATGGCATCGCACAGTTGGGTGCCTTGCAAGTCTGGGTCAATGCCCAGAAGGATCCGGTTCGCGCTCTGGCCGATTATCAGGCGGGACTGGCTCTGGGAGGCAGCCGTCCGTTGCCAGAACTGTTTGCCAAGGCCGGATGCCGTTTTGATTTCGGCCGCGACACGGTCCGTCCCCTGGTCGTCCGTGTGTCCGACGAATTGCATCGCTTGGCCTTGCAGGTTTAGTGGGCCGAGCGGGGATGAACGGGCTTCTGAAATGCGCCTGCATGGGCCTTTCAGGAGCCATCAAAGAGCCTGCTTCAGTGAGCCTCGGCGAGGACCTGACTCAAGACCTCGTCGGACAGGCGGATTGGGTTGCCCTTCATGCTGCTGGCGGCTTGGGCGGCCCGGATCAGTTCGGGGAAATCTGAGGCGAGGATTCCGTGGTGGGCCAAGTGGGGGATTTGCCATCCCTGCACGGACTCTTCAATCCATCGATGTCCGTCGTTGATCGAGGCCTGGGGATGGCCGGTCAGCCAACGGGCTGCCTGTCGATAGCGTTCCAGAGTGGGGTGATTGGGATCCGTCTGGCGGAGGGTCTCGACATTGGCTCGCCAGACCGGTCCCAGCAGCGCGGCACAGACGGCCCCATGGGGCGCTGAAAAACGTCCCCCGATCGGGCCGGCCAAGCCATGGACAGCTCCCAGGCCTGAATGGGCCAGGGCCAATCCGCTCAAAAAAGCTCCGTAGGCCAGGTCAGTGCGAGCCTCCAAGTCCTGTCCATCCGCGATGGCCTTGGCCAGAGAACGGGCCATCCGAGGAAGCCCTTCGCGACAGCAGGCATCGGTCATGCCGTTGGCCTTGCTGCCGACCCAGGGTTCCAGGAGTTGGGTGAGTGCGTCGAGGCCGGTGCAGGCGGTGAGATGGGTGGGTAGCCCCAGGGCGAGTTCCGGGTCGATGAGGGCCACCCGAGGCACCATTCTTGGGCTTCTCAGGCTCACCTTCAGGAAGTGCTCGGGCGAGGTTAGGACGGCATTCCGAGTGGCCTCGGCCCCTGTTCCGGCGGTGGTGGGCAAAGCCAGCAAGGGCAGTGGTGCGTTTTCGAGGGGAAGCCCCTGACCGATGATCTCGAGGAATCGGTACGGATCGCCCGGGTGGGTGGCCAAGGCTGCAATGGCCTTGCCCGCGTCCACGACAGCCCCCCCGCCACAGGCCACCACGCAGTCGGCCTTGGCGGCCCAGGCCTGTCGCGTGCCCGCCTGAGCGTCCGAGACCGAGGGCTCCTGCATCACCGCAAACTCGACCCAGTTCAGCCCGGCCCTGCGGAAGGATGCCCGCACGGGTTCCGCCCGCTGGAGATCCCTGCCGGTGACCAGTAGCGCTGTGGAGCCCAGCGTGGCCGCCAAAGCCCCCGACTGAGAGACTACACCCGGTCCGAACACAATCCGTTCGGGCGTGGCGAACTCGAAACCACTCGCCGGAAGACGCATCAGTCCGGAAGGTGAATGGAGGTGTAGCGCACGCTCTGCCGGGGGGTAGCCATCATGGGTGCGACGGCATCGCGCCAGGCTATGTAGTGGGCCGTGGCCTTGTGCTCGGCGGGGGCAGCTTCGGTCCGGTAGGCCTCGATGAGGACAAACCGACACGGATCGTCCTGCTGCTGCACGACATCGAACCGGGCCACTCCGGCTTCCCGGAGCGATGCCTCGGCATTGGCTCGGGTTGCAGCGATGAAGTCGGTGATCGATTCGGGCTTCACCTGGACCAAGACGTGGACAACGAGCATAGGCGACGGGGATGACGGGGCGGGTTTCAGATGGAAATGCGGCGGCTGCGCGCCTGGACCGTCCAACGCACCGAGGCTCGGCCGTTTTCGACGAGCCAGACCTCCTGATGCAAGGCCATCGTGGGGCAGACATGCCACGGGAGCGAATAGATCATGTCCCCCACGCGAAACGAGTCGGCGGCCGGAGATTCGACCACCAGATGCTCCTCACTGTGGCTAATGGCCGTGGCGTCCGGCAGGTTCAGGAAGAGGGTCCGCGGTTGGGGCATCTCGGAGGCGACGGCCTTGTGCCCGAGGTCCAGACACAATTGCCGGGGAGCAGGTCGGCTGATGACCCGCGACAGCAGCACCGCCGCGGGTTGAAAGAGGAGGTCGGGCATTTTGTGGGCGTAGCCTGCGTCCCAGAGCACGGTGGTTCCTGGGCTCAGCGAGACATCGGCGCGCGCCGCGTGGATCGCGAAGGTTGGGGAGCCGCCTGCCAGGACCGTCAATCGATGCCCGACTTCATCTTCCAGAGCGGTTCGCAATGCAGCCACGGGTGCGAAGGCCTCGTTGCAGAGGCGAGCCCGTTCGGCACAGTCGCTGATGCCCAAATGACCGTCGTAGGCATGGAGGCCCTCGAGACGCAGCGAGGGGCCGGCTGCCCGCACCGATCGGAGTAACTCTCCCCGGACCCGCTCCGGTGCGATGCCGGTTCGGTGCTGGCCCACGTCGAGGTCGATCCAAATTCCGGGAGGCGTCTGGAGGGATTGCGAAGCCGCGTTGCAGAGGGACTCCACCACCCCAGGATCATCGACGATGGCCGACCACTCGATTTCCGGAAACCGGGAAGCCAAGTGAACCCAACGCTCGATCTGGGGACCGACGGGCTGGACGGCCAAGAGGATCCTGCGGACGCCGCCGACCCCGGCCACCATTTCGGCCTCGGCAATGGTGGCGCATTTGAATTGAACGATGCCCATGCCCACTTGCCAGGCGACCAGCTCGGGCAACTTGTGGGTCTTCACATGGGGCCACAACCGGAGCGGGTTTCCGGCGATGGCCACCATTTGTCGGATATTGGCCTCGATCCGGTCCCGGTGCAGGAGCAACGCCGGTGACGGAATTTCCGCCGCATTCTCCAAGAGGTACCAGGGCATCGGGTCCATCGGATCTCGGGGATCAGTGGAGTTCGAAGATCACCTCGATCTCGACGGGAATGTTTCCGGGCAGCGGTCCCATGCCGATGGCGCTGCGGGCACCGATGCCATTCTCAGGACCCCAGATCTCGGCGAAGAGTTCGCTGCAGCCATTGATGACCTTCGGGTGATCGTAGAAATCGGCAGCCGAATTGACCATCCCCAGGGTCTTCACCACGCGCTTCACCTTGTCGAGGGATCCCAATTGGGAGCGCAGCGTGGCCAGAATGGCCAGACCCACCTGCCGGGCGGCGACTTTGCCGGCCTCCAGGTCGAGGTCTTTGCCCACGACCCCGGTGATGAGAGTGCCGTCGGTCCGCACAGGCCCATGTCCCGAGACATAGGCCGCGTTGCCGAAGACCACCAGCGGTTTGTAAACCGCCACGGGTTTCGGAGCCGGGGGAAGAACGAGAGAAAGGGCGGCGAGTTGGGATTCAGCGCTCATGGTTTGAAGGGCGGTAGGGTCTGCTTTCTGCAGCAAACCCTCAATTCCGAAGTCATGCCAAAGTCGGACGGACCCGATGCTGAGGACAGCCTCAGCTCAACGGGCCTTTCGGGCCGTGCTCTCCTCCATGAAGGTGCCTGAGCGCCATTCCTTGTCCGTGGTGGCCGCCACCAGTTTCCATCCCGCCTCCTCGAAAGCCTTACGGACCACTCCGAACTGGGTCTCCAGGATTCCGGCCAGCACCAGCGAACCACCGGGGGCCACGCGGGCCAGCAGTCGATCCCGCTCGGCGATGAGTAGGTCGTAGATCAGGTTAGCGCAGACCACCGAGTAGCGCTGTTTGGGCTTCTTGGGGACCTGAGTGATGTCATCGTGGGTGACGGTCAGAACCGCGGCGACCTCGTTGAGTTCAGTGTTCTCGTTGGCGACCCGCACGCAATCCGGATCAAAGTCGAAGGCGTTGACAGGTTGATAGCCCAGCTTGACGGCCGCGATGGCCAGGATGCCGGAACCGGTCCCGACATCGAGCATCGACTGGGAGGACGCCGCGGGATCGCGGAGGGCGACGAGTTGCTCGAGGCAGAAGCGCGTGGTGGCGTGTTGGCCGGTGCCAAAACTCAAGCCTGGATCGAGAACTACGAGGGCCTGACTTTTCTTGGGCACGCGTCGGCTCCAGGTCGGCTTGACGAGCAACCGCGGGCCAAGATCCAGAGGCTTGAAGTGGCGCTTCCACGATTCGGACCAGTCCCTTGCGGGCACCTTCTTCACCTGGATGCGGGCCGGGCCGACATCGATCCCGTCGGCGGCCAGTGCTTCGAGTCCTTCGCGGAGGCGCCGCTTGATACCCGCCACATCCCGGGTCTCGATTTCACCGTAAACGCTGACGGTGGACAGTCGGGTGAGAGCGTCGGCGTAGGACGAGGGGGTTTGTCCCTGCTCGAGTTCCAGCAGGACGCCTACGGCATCCTCGGCGGACAGGGAAGTGGTGATGGAAATGGATCGGAGGAGTTTACTCATGCGTCTCGCCAGGGGGTGAAGTTGAGGAGTTGGATTTCGGTGCGGGGCCTGCCTGCCTTGATTTCGCCGATGTCCAACCAGGTGGTCGAAGCGTAGTCGATCTCGAAGTGCTCGAACTTGCTCAGCGGTAGGTCCAGCAAAATGGCCAGAGCCATGCGGATCACGCCTCCGTGCGCGTAAACCGCCACCCGTTGACCGGTCGATCCGCGCAGGATTTGCTCCAAGGCCTTCCCGACCCGGTCCCGGAAGCGATCCACGGTCTCGCCTTCGGGAATGGCGTCCGTTTCCAAATGCTTCAGCCAGTCGTAGGCGCTCATTCCGAAGCGGTTCTGAACGTCATCCCACCCACAACCGGTCCACGCCCCGAAGTCCACCTCGCGCAAGCCGTCCACCAACACTGGAGTGCCTGAGAATTGGCGGCGGAAAGGCTCCAGAGTGAGTTGGACCCGCTGCATGGGACTGGCGTACACGGCGTCGAACGAGTGGCGGCTGAGCCATTGGGCCAGGGCCTGTGCCTGAGTATGCCCGCGGGCCGAAAGGGCCATGTCAATCGTGCCCCCGAACTTCTTGTGGTACAGGTCTTCCACTTCGGCGTGCCGGCACAGAAAGAGTCGAGTCATGGGGTGATCAGAGCCTGCCGTTGGGCGGCGATGAGTTGTTGAATCCCCTGACGCCCGAGCGCGAGCAAGGCGGCCAACTCGGAGTCCGAGAACGTGGCTTCTTCGCCGGCGGCCTGCAATTCGATGAACTGCCCTCGGTCATTCATGACCAGATTCATGTCCACCGACGCGTCTTTATCTTCGACATAGTTGAGGTCCAAGAGAGGGACGCCCCCGAAAACTCCCATGCTGACCGCGGCCACCGAGCCCATGATGGGGTTTTCAGTCACTAAACCGGCGGCCTTGAGCTTGGCGATGGCCAGGCTGACGGCCACAAAGGCTCCAGTGATCGAGGCCGTTCGGGTGCCGCCATCGGCCTGCAGCACATCGCAGTCGATACACAGGGTGCGAGGCCCGAGCTTCTCCAAATCGACAACCGCCCGCAGCGCGCGACCGATCAAGCGTTGGATTTCCTGAGAGCGCCCATCGAGCTTGAGCTTGGAAATGTCCCGAGCTTTCCGGTCCAAGGTGGAGTAGGGGAGCATCGAGTACTCCGCGGACAGCCAGCCGCCGGGAACCTTTTGTTCTTTCATCCAACGAGGGACGGACTCTTCGACAGTGGCGGCGCAAATGACTCGGGTGTTGCCCCACTCAATCAGGGTCGAGCCCGCGGCGTGCGGGGCAATGTGGTTCTGGAAACGGATCGGGCGGAGTTGGTCGTTGCGGCGACCATCGATTCGGACGGTATCAGTCATCGGGGCGGCGAGGCTGGGTGATTTTGGCCAAAAAGCAACGGGGACGGCAGTGGTTTGGGCCATTTTGCTCTTTACGCTGCTCGGTGGAGCCCCGTAAAGCCATCCGGCATGGAAGAGTTGGGGTTCCCGGATCGTCATTACGTCGAGGCCGTCGAGGGCTGGTTGGGGCTCGGGGACGCCTCCGAAGCGGCGCGGGAATTCCAGCGGCTCAGCCCGGAAGGAGCCGCGCACCCGGTCGCCCTAGAAATGCACTGGCGAATCTTGTCCGCCCAGTTGGCTTGGCCAGAGGCCCTTCGAGCGGCTCAGCGTTACATTGAAGTAGCTCCTCAATTGCCGGCCGGCTGGATTCATCAGAGTTACAGCCTCCACGAACTCCGGCGAACGGACGAAGCCTTCCAATTTCTGCATGCAGTTGTGCTCAAATTTCCTGAAGAGAGTGTTATTCCGTACAATCTTGCCTGCTACGCCTGCCAAATGGGGCAGTTAGACGTGGCGCAGCGTTGGCTCAATCAGGCGGTTCGCATCGGGGGCAAGGCGTCGGTCAAAGAGATGGCCGAAGAAGACACCGATCTTAAGCCACTATGGTCTTATATTGAATCCTTGTGACGGGCCGTTTGGGGGTGATTCAAGACTGGGTGTCGTCCAGCGGTCGCGGGTCCACGTCGTGGGCACTACGGGATCTCCGAGTCGCTGTTCGAATATCTAACCCCATGAATCGTCGGAGGTGATAGCTTGTGAAAAATTTCACGAAGTCTCTTGACCCACAATTCGCGAAGATTAGCGTCCGACCGAATCTGAGGTCCAAACAGGAAAACGATATGAAAAACACACTGAAGGTTGTCGCGACGGTGGCGGCAGTTGCAGCTTCCAGCGCTCTCGCTGGCGAGATCACCGGCAAAATCAAGCTCAACGGTGAAGCCCCCCCGGCTCGGGAAATCACCCCGATCAAGGGCGACAAGATGTGCGGTGCGCTGCACACCAAGCCCGTCATGACTCGCACTTACGTCGTGGGTGCCGATCACGGGTTGGCCAACGTGGCCGTCTACATCAAGGCCGGTCTCCCGGCAGGCAAGACCTACACCGCCCCGGCCACCAAGCCCCTGATCGATCAGGTGGGTTGCGTCTATGAGCCGCTGATCACGGCGGCCATGGTCGGTCAGACCGTGGATATCAAGAATTCGGATGCGTTCATGCACAACGTGAACTGCCAGGCCAAGGTCAACAAGCCCTTCAACTTCGCCCAGACCACCCAAGGTCAGGTGAACCCCCGTGTGTTTGATAAGGCCGAATTGGCCGTCAAACTGATTTGCAATGTCCATCCTTGGATGTCCGGGTACGTCCACGTGTTCGATCACCCGTTCTTCGCGGTGTCCGACAAGGATGGTAACTTCACCATCAAGGGCGACTTGCCCGATGGCAAGTACACCGTCGAGGCCAATCACCTCAAGTCCGGCACGGTGACCGGCGAGGTTGAGGTCAAGGGTGGCAAGGCCATGCTCAATTTGGAATTGGCCGTCAAGTAAGCCGAGTTGGATTCGATACGCGGGTCAGCGAATCCAAGGCCGCGGCGCGAACCGCCGCGGCCGTTTTGTATGAGTTATTCCACGCCTCACACCCCCCAGCCAATCTGGCTGTTCCGGTTCGCCGCCTTGGTGGCTTTGGCGACCTTGGGCTTGGTGTGCATTGGTGGATTGGTGACCAGTAAGGGAGTCGGGATGTCGGTTCCCGATTGGC
>CANHYD010000026.1 GCA_947464705.1 Verrucomicrobiota bacterium
CTTCGCCGAGGCCCTGCGTCGCGCGTTGCGTCAAGATCCCGACATCATCCTCGTGGGTGAGCTTCGCGACTTGGAAACGATGGAAGCGGCCATCACGGCGGCCGAAACGGGTCACTTGGTCTTCGGAACCCTCCATACCACGGGTGCTGCCAAGACCATCGACCGTATCGTTAACGCCTTCCCTCAGAACCAGCAGGAGACCATCCGCATTCAGCTCTCCACCGTGCTGCAGGGCGTGATTTCCCAGCTGTTGGTGCCCCGCGTCGACAAACCGGGCCGCGTCGCCGTGTTCGAGATCATGATCAACACCCCCTCGGTGGCGGCGCTGATCCGTGACAACAAGACCTTCCGTATCCAGTCCGACATCCAAACCGGTTCGAAGTACGGAATGGTGACCCTGGACGGCTTCCTGTTGGACAAATGGCAGGCGGGCATGATTTCCGAAGAGGATGTCATCACCAAGGCGTTGGACCCCATGACCATCACCCAGAAGCTGGACGAACTCCGCGCCGCCAAGGCCGAGACCCAGGCCCGCAAGTAACCCCTCACCGACCCCTCACCCGCCATGGCCGAAGCAATCTCCCATCCACTCATCGCGCTCATCCGAGAGCGCGGGCTCCTGGACGCCCTGCAAATCGAGGAGATCGGCCAGGAGGTGCAGCGCAGCGGCAAGTCGGTGGTCCAGATCCTTCAGGACTACGGGTTGCTCGACCTGGATTCCATCCTCCAGATCATGGCCGACCATCTGGGGACCATGGTGGTCACCCTGGAGCCGGACACCATTCCTCCCGAGGCCATCGCTGCGGTGCCCAATGAGACCGCCCGGATGTATCAGGTGGTCCCGATGGCCCTTTACGGCGACACCCTGCAGATCGCCTTGGCCGATCCGCTCAATCCCCAGACCATGGATGAGCTGGGCTTCGCCCTGAAGTATACCCTGCAGGTGGTGGTGGCCAATCCGGCCGAAGTGTCGGCCTGCATCGAAAAATTCTATCCGGCCCAAGCCGATCTGGGTTACGCCTCCCTGCTCAAGGAACTCGGGGGTGACGGCGATGGGCCCAAGGAGGAGGAAGGTCCCAAGGGGTTGTCCATTTCCTTGGATGACGCGGTCAATGACGTCCCGGTGGTGAAGTTCGTCAATCTTGTCCTGATGCAGGCGGTGCAAGATCGGGCTTCGGACATTCACTTCGAACCCTTCGAAGACGAGTTCAAGATCCGCTACCGCGTCGACGGTGCCCTCTACGAGATGGCCCCGCCGCCCAAGCATTTGGCCACGCCCGTGACTTCGCGTCTGAAGATCATGGCCAACCTGAACATCTCCGAGAAACGCCTTCCGCAGGACGGCCGTATTAGCACGGTGATCGCGGGCAAACAGGTCGATCTTCGTCTCTCGACGCTCCCGACCGCCTTCGGCGAGTCCGTGGTGCTCCGCGTTCTGGATCGCGGTGCGGTGCAGTTGGAACTCAAGACCTTGGGCCTGCCCAAGGACGGTTACGACTTCATCATCGAGACCATCAATCAGCCCAACGGCATCTTTACGGTCACCGGGCCCACGGGCTGCGGCAAGACCACGACCCTGTACTCCTGCCTGCGGCACATCAACCAGATCGACACCAAGCTCCTCACGGTCGAAGACCCCGTGGAGTTCGACATCGAGGGCATCATGCAGGTGCAGGTCAATGAGTCGGCCGGCATGACCTTCGGCAAGGCCCTCCGCGCATTCCTGCGTCAGGATCCCGACATCATCATGCTCGGAGAAATCCGTGACTTGGAGACCGCCCAGATCGCTGTCCAGGCGTCGCTGACCGGTCACTTGGTGCTGTCCACGCTGCACACCAACGACGCCTCGGGCGCCGTGACCCGTATGGTGGATATGGGCGTCGAGCCCTTCTTGATCTCTTCCACGCTGCTGGCGGTTCTGGCTCAGCGTCTGGTGCGCCGCATTTGCACGAGCTGCCGCACGCCGTTCGAGCCGAGCGAGTCGCAGTTGCAAAACATGAACCTGTCGGCCCACGACATCGGCGACAGGGTGTTCTACTACGGCCGCGGTTGCCCCAACTGCAACGACACCGGGTACAAGGGGCGCAAGGGCATCTATGAGCTGCTGGCCGTTTCCGACGCGATCCGCAACCTCATCAACGACCGTGCACCGACCGTCGTGGTCCGCCAAAAAGCCATCGAGCTGGGCATGGTAACCTTGCGCGAAGATGGCCTCCGCGGTATTTACGCCGGCGAGACCACCGTCGAAGAAGTCCTGAAGTACACCTGAGTCCGTCACCCGATTCCGTCTGGATATTCCGACGACACTGATTTCACGAGGATACCGATATGGCCAAATTCAATTACGTTGCCATGGACAGCACTGGCAAGGAGACCAAGGGAGTCCTCGAAGTGGGCAGCCAAGCCGAGGCACTCAATCGGCTCAAAGAAATGGGCTTTCTGCCGACCAAGGTCACCGAGGCGGCGGCTGCAAAATCCGAGGGTAAAGGGGCCAAGGGTTCCCCCGCCGCCGGTGGCAAGGGGCAGAAGAAGGGTGCGGGACAGATCAACATCAAGATTCCTGGGTTCGGTGGCAAGGTGAAGGCCAAGGTGCTTTGCACCTTCACCCGTCAGTTGGCCACGCTGGTGGAAGCGGGTTTGCCCTTGCTGCGCGGACTTCGCGTGCTCGAAAAACAGGAGCGCAACCCGCTGCTCAAGAAGATCCTGGGCGATCTCTCTCTTTCTATTGAAGGCGGTTCCACGTTCTCCGAGGGCTTGGCCCAGCATCCCAAGGTTTTCAACCGCCTCTTCATCAACATGGTGAAGGCGGGCGAATTGGGCGGTGTGCTCGAGGTCGTCCTCAAGCGTCTGGCCGAGTTCATGGAGAAGGCCGAGAAGATCAAGGGCAAGGTCGTCGCGGCCATGTTCTATCCCATCGCGGTCATGGTCGTGGCGGTCGGCATTGTGGCGCTGCTGATGATCGTCGTGGTGCCCAAGTTCAAGATGATCTTCGCCGACCTGCTCGGCGGTGATGCGGGCATGCCCGAATTCACGCTCTTCGTCCTCAAGATCTCCGAGACCCTGAAGGACAACACTGTCATCTTCCCCGACTGGTTCTTCGGAGGCATGCCCTTCCCGGGTCAAGTCGTCTGGGGCATCGCGATCTTCGTCATCACCTTCAAGTTCGCCATCAAGACGAAGAAGGGCATGTGGTACTTCGACAAGTTCAAGCTCAACATGCCGGCGCTGGGCCCTGTCATCAGCAAGGTGGCTATCGCCCGCTTCACCCGAACCCTGGGTACCTTGGTCCAGTCGGGTGTGCCCATCCTTCAGGCTCTCAACATTGTCCGCGAGACGGCGGGCAACGTGGTTGTGGCTAAGGCCGTGCAAGACATCCACGAATCGGTCAAGGAGGGTGAAACCATCACCGCGCCTCTGGAAAAATCCGGGGTGTTCCCGCCGATGGTGGTCTCCATGGTGGACGTCGGTGAGCAAACCGGTGCGCTGCCGGAAATGCTCCTGAAGATCTCCGACAACTACGACGAAGAGGTGGACAACGCCGTCTCGGCCATGACCTCCCTCCTCGAGCCGATCATGATCGTCTTCTTGGCCGTAGTCGTCGGCTCGATCGTTATCGCGATGTTCCTGCCGCTCATCAAGCTCATGGAAACCCTCGGTGGCGACGCCGGTGGTGGTGGTGATAGCTAGGAATCCTTCTTTAGGGGTCATTGGCGCAGGCCAATGGCCCTTTTTGATTCGACGCTCGGAGCTTCCTTGACCGGGCCCGTGTGCGGGTGTAAATACAAAGTAGTTACATTGAATGCGCATTGGCCATACTTGGATGGACTGAATGGAGTTCGACTGGAACAACCTGCCGTTCGAACCCGACGGCTCGATTTCGATGGTCGCAATCGAGGAATCGTTCGAGGATCCGTTTGCCATCCGCCTGTTGCCCGACTCGTCGCGCTTCGGTGTTCAGGCCCGCTTCTTCAATCTGGGCCGATCGGCCGCGGGGTTGGGTCTCTTCAGTGTGTATCGGACCAACGGCAAGGTGATCCGGGTGATTCTTTCCCGATCTTTCAGCGAGTCCGAGGCGTACTTCTACCAACGACGGATGAGTCAATCGCTCGCATCCTGATCCCACCCCCCAGGCTTGCCGGGGCCAGAGTCCATGAACCTTCAAACCATCCAGTCGTGGGACGACGTCCCGCTCTTCGACAGCGAGCAGGCGGAGGCCGATTTCTGGGCGGAAAATCAGGTCGATCTTCGCTTGATGGAACTTTCGGCCACCGCCAGTTCCGAGCAGTCCGAATCGGTCACCATCACCTTGCGGATAGATCCCCGGATGCTCAGTCGAATCAAGCGCTTGGCCCGTTTTCGGTTCCTCAACTACCAGAGCATGATCAAACAATGGTTGAGCGAGCGCATGGAAAAGGAATTGAAGGACCGGTGATCCTTCGGGAAAGTCAGCACTCCCGTGTGAACCCATGAGATCCCGCAGTCCATCCTCTTCGCGCCCTCCGGCCCTCTCTCGGAGGGTGGCTGCGTTCACCCTGCTCGAACTGCTGGTGGTGATGTCCATCATTGGCATCTTGGCGGGCATGGTCGTGGGTTTGGCGCCGGCGGCGGCCACCAAGATGAAGGAGGCTCGCGTGCGCACCGAACTCCAACAGTTGGTGACCCTGATCGAGGCCTACAAATCCCGTTTCGGAGTTTACCCGCCCGATGGCGTCCGGAGTGTTGCCATCGCGGGGCAGGGCTTTCAGACCTTGTCCAATCCGGCCTTGAGCCCCCTCTTCTACGAACTGTCTGGCGTGTATCTGACCAATGCCAACAGCGTCGATGGCTACTTCATTCCCCGCGCCGATGGCGACGACGGTGACGGCATTCGCTCGGTCGAGTTGCAGAACTGGTTCGGTCGTGAGGGTATTCTCAATGCCAAGCCCTACGAGTTGCGTAACCGGTTGTTCGTCTCCGATTTCAAGGAAGGCCAATACGCCGAGGTCTTCCGTAATCGTACCGACGCCGGGTACGCGGACATCGAGGTGCTGGCCGTGGGTTTCTCCTCCGATGCCTCCGGAAAACGGCCCAATGGTCTGGCTTGGCCCAACAACCGGACCGACCACCCTGTGCCCTCCAATAAGGGCCTCAACCCGTGGCGTTACGTGTCGACCAACCCGACCAACAACGCGGGCGGTTTTGATTTGTGGGCCGAGATTCCTGTCGGCCGAGACCGCGTGAAGATCATCGGCAACTGGAAGGAATCCAACTAAAGGTCTTTGGATTTCCATTTCCCGATACCCACTCCCGATCCCAGTTTCTGAACACCTTTTTTTAGCCGCGCTAGAGAACCCATGAAGACTCGAACGACTGTCCACCGCCGGAGCGCCTTCACGCTCATCGAACTCCTCGTCGTCATCGCCATCATCGGCATCCTCGCGGCCATGTTGCTGCCGGCCATCGCCTCGGCGACCACCAAGGCCAAGTCGGCCAAGGCCAAGGTCGAGGTCACGGGCATTGTCGGGGCGATCAATTCCTACCAGGCCGATTATTCCCGGTTGCCCGCCACCAAGCGGACCCGCGATGCCCACGGCGTGGGCACCCGTCCGGCGACCGCGCCCGACTGGATCTTCGGCAATGCGAACACGCCCGACGCCAAGGGTGTCTTGCCCACTCAGACAGTGGCGACCAAGACCGGCTACCAGCAAGTTCGTGACATGGGTGGCAGTGGTCGTGATGCCGACAACTCCGAAGTCATCGCCATCCTGACGGCTCAGACCGTGGCGGACGTTCAGGGCGGCACCGCCGATGCGGTCAATCTCAACAACAACCAGAACCCCAAACGCACGGTGTATCTGGCCACCAAAGCGGTCGGTCGCAACCAACCCAACGGCGTGGACGACCTGGGTGTGTACCGTGATCCGTGGGGACATCCTTACATCCTCATCCTGGATCTCGACTACGACAGCCGCGTGATGAGCCCGTTCCCGCTGGTGGCCCCGGGCCGTCCGGCACAGCCCCGCTTCATTCCGGGCAACGCGCTGGTGATGTCCTTGGGCCCTGACGGCAAGGCCGATTTCACCGCCGACCAAGATCACCCGAACAATCGCGACAACATCTACAGCTGGAAGTAAACGGGCCCCTGACCCTCGCCCACGGCGAACCCACTCCCCACCATGAAGCTCTCAGGAATCCTCGGTCGTACGGTACCGCTGGCCCCACGCCAGCGGATCGCGGCCTTCACCCTCCTTGAGCTGCTGGTGGTGGTCGCGGTGATTGGCCTCCTGGCGGGCATCACCGCACCGGCGATCCGGGGCATGGTGCAGGGCAAGACCTTGTCCAGCGGGCACCGACAACTGACCGACGACCTGAACCGCGCCCGCCAAGAGGCGCTGCGACTGCGGACCACGGTCTACGTCGTCTTCGCCCCGACCAATGTCTGGCAAACACGGATGGCGCTCGATGCCCAGATCGAGTCGATGGTCGCGGGTCAGTTGGCCCCGCAGCGGTTCCGCGAGCAGGCCTTGCGCAGTTTCACCAACATCGCTCTCGGGGTGTATCATTCCTATGCGCTCCTGGTGGAACGCGAAATCGGGGCCCAGCCCGGCCGCAGCCACACCCGTTACCTCGGGCCTGGATGGCAGACCCTTCCCGATGGCGTGATCCTCTCGCCCAAGCTGTTCTTCCCGGCCCCCGTGGCTCCCACCGACCGGCGAGACTTGGTCATCCATGAGTTGCCGCAGCGGTTGTTCCGATTCCCGCTGGCGGAGTTTCCCGGCGACACGCTGCCGGCCATCCCGATGCGCTTTGTCGCCTTCGGTCCAGATGGGCGTCTGGCTTTGGCGGAAATGAATCTCCATTGGGCTCTCAACGATCGGCCTGAGCTCCAATTGCCGCCTCTGTCGGAGGTCGCCCTGGGCGTGGGGCAGGGCAGCGTCTTCATCTCCCGGAACGCTTCCGGTCAGATCGACCCATCGGTCGTGCCGGACGCCATCGAGACACCGCGCGACAATGCCACCAACAACCGAGTGATCGTCTCCAGCCTCACTGGCCGCTCCCGGATCCTCAAACCCGTTCTCCGCTGATGAGAATCCTTGGCCAACCTGTCTCGTGGAATCCGTTGCGGCGGCGGTTCCGTTCGGCCCCTTCCCGACTTCGTCGCGCCGAGGCGGCCTTCACGATGATTGAAATCGCCCTGTGCATCGCCGTGGTGGCGATTGCCATGGTGGCCATCATCGGTGTGCTTCCGGCGGGTTTGAATGTCCAGAAGCAGAACCGCGAAGAGTCCCTGCTCACCCAGGATGCCGAACTCTTGCTCAATGCCTTGCGCGGTGGGCAAACCCGGTTGCAAGACCTGCTCAACTATGCGGACCGCGTGACGCTCGTCCGCCAGTACCGCGACCGCGCGCCGTCCCGAACCAACCATTTCCATGGCCCCTTGGTGCAAGGCACGCCCGCCGGTTCCGATCCGTTGGTCGATGCCTTTCAGGTGTTGGGCCTCATCAGTCGGCCCAAGTTCACCCAAGAGGCTTCTACGGTCAGCCGTGGCAATCCGGTGGCCGTCACCAACATCGTCCGTCTGGAGATGCGCTCCATGAGCGGGTCGATGGCCGATCATCCCATCATCCGCAAGAGCGAGCGACGGACGATGCCCAACGACACCCGCATCGACTTTGCCTTCCGCTACCTGGTCACCCTCGAGACGGTGACGCGCCAGTCCGTGCTGGTCCCGGGAGCCTCCCAGTTGCCCATCGACACCATGGCGGGTGCCGTGTCGGAGATCCGCATGATCCTCGAGTGGCCCCTACAACGCACCGGCACCGATCCCAATCAGTACCGGCTCGGGCTCAACCGCCGAGAATTCCGCACCGAGGTGTTGGGCCAACCGACGCGCTTGCGCGGCAATGTCCCGCAGGATCTCAACTACTTCGGAGACATCGTCTATCCCTTCAATCCGGTTCCGGAAAATCCGGGGCCCAACGTGATTCACTTCTACCGGTTCCCGCCGGGTGCCCTGTGATCCTATGAACCTTTCCTTTGTTCAGGCGGGCACTGTGATGCGCTCCGATCCCCGGAAATCTCGGCGTCGCAGCGGAGCGTTTTCTCTGCTGGAGCTGATGATCGCCGTGGGCTTGCTCACGATCATCATCATCGCGCTCTATGCGATGTTCGACCAGACCCAGAAAGCTTTCCGACAGAGCCTGAATCAAGCCGACCTGTCCGAGGGCGGTCGCTCGGCCCTCGACCTCCTGGTGCGCAATGTCGAGCGGGCCGCATCTCCGCAGGTCGATGACGCGCTGCACCTGGTGGTGCGCCCGGCCAACGCCACCGGCTACGAACTGGTGTTCTCCGGCGATGCTGACCAGGCTAACCGCACACAGCCGTTGCGCTTCGACGAACTGTTCTTCACGTACCCGGCGAGCGGCGGGCGCTGGCATGTGGGCGGTCTTTTCATCGGTGCTCTCGATGACGGCCCTGTCGTCTCCACGCCGGTGCCCGGACTCGGTTCGCTCTACCTTTACGACGAGGCGCTGCCCAACTCCAACCTCGTCCAAGTGCTGGATGGCCAAGGTTTCCTGGGTGCCCGGCTACAAGATCTGCCCTCCCCCGCCACCGTGCCGCCGTATCGACTGACCGGTACTCCGGCCATGCGCACCAACCTCATCTCTGGTCGCCTGTGGGTTCCCACCTATCCGGCTGGACAGACCCTCGAAGCCCGTCGCGATGCGGTCAAACTGCTGGAGGGTGTTCTCCAATGCCGCATCACCGCCTTCGATGCCGATGGACGCCCGTTCGATGCCAACCACCCGGTGCTCTTCGATGTGAACTTCCCCCGAGTCGGCGTGAACACCAACGTGCCGCGCCACTACCCGGTGACCCCGATCGCTTGGCGTGCCCAACTGACCAACCTCGTGGGCAATGTCGCCCGCCCGCTGCCCATTGAGGTCATCAACGTGGACGCGGACACCGCTCAGGTCAGCACCTTCTTCCGCGGCCCCAATCTTCCGGCCTCCATCGAGATTGAAATCACCCTGCTGGATGGCAAGCAGTTGGATCAGTTCCGCTCCCTGCCGGACAACCTTCAGGCCCGAAACCGGTGGCTGGCGAACAACGCCGGCGCCCTCCAGACCCTCCGCCAGCGGGTCGTCCTCCGCACCGCGCCCCAATGAAACGCCTTTCCCCCCAATCCAGCCGGCGCGGTGTGGCGCTGGTCATCACCCTCATCATGCTGTCGGTGGTGACCATCACCGCCGTCGCCTTCCTGACAGTCGCTCGGCGCGAGCGGGCCGCCGTGGCCGCGGCCGGTGAGCAAGCCGATGTCCGCATCGCCGCCGACGCCGCGCTGAACCGCGCCCGCGCCCGCATCTTGGCCCAGATTGCCTCGTCTGGACTGCGGGAGTCGCCCACGCTGTTCGTCTCCACCAATTTCATGGCGCCGTTCTACACTCGTGGCCTCACCGCCGCCGGACAGGGCTTGCCGTTGGGTGGAGCCCAGTCCAACCAGTGGTACTCGGCTCTGGCCAATGTCTCCTACCTGTACCAGGGCCGTCCGTTTGACCTGAACAACACCGCCGAAATCCTCGAATACCGACGGATGCTGGCCAACTTGTACTACGATCCTCGGGTCCCGGTGGTGGCTCGCATTGGCCGCATGGACACTCAGGCCGCCTCATTCGAAGACCGCTTCTACCTCGATCTCAATCGCAACGGGCGCTTTGAAACCAATGGATACATCTTCCAGCGCAACGTCGGAGGTGTCGCCATCGACACCAACCGGGTTTGGCACGTGGGTGATCCGGAGTGGATCGGAGTCTTGGCCGACCCGGATCGCCCGCACTCGGGCAACAATCGTTTCCTGTACCGCATCGCCTATTTGGTGGTCCCGGCCGATCAAACGGTCGATCTCAACCATGCCCACAACCAGGCGCGCAACCCGGAGGCCACCACCAGCCAGTTCTTCCGCAACCAAGGTGTGGCGTCTTGGGAACTGAACATGGCCGGTTTGTTCCGCGACCTGAATACCAACCTCTGGCAGACCTATGGGTATTCCACCAACGCGGCGAATACCGGCCTGACCTTCGAGCATGCCCTGAACCTGTGGGCCAACCGCCGAGTAGCGACCGTGGCCGGCCGCGCCTCCGCGCAAGACATTCTCACCGAAGACTCGCGCCCGCAGTTGGGGACCGCCGGAGATACTGCGGCGGCCTCGCGGGTATTGCCGTTCAACGGCGTCGATGATTTGTCCGATGGCCCGCTCATCCAAAGCCTGGCTCAGGTGCGCAATCCGGGCCTGCTCAATGATGGCGACAATGTCACGCGGCGTTGGTCGGGCGGTGACGTGTCCAATCCGTACCTGACACCGTTCCCGCTGCTCAGCGATCCGACCTTGCTCTCGCTGGCCGGCAACCGGGTCATCTGGACCAATCTGGATACTCGTCGCACGGCGTTTGCCGGCCAATTGGTCTCGCCGCTCCAAGCCTCCAACTCCACCTACAACGCCTACACCTTCTACCGCCTGCTCGGGTCGGTGGGCACCGACGGTTCCGATGGCCGCATTGAGGTCGGCGTCGATCTGGCCAACCGGTACTACCGTCGGGCCAAGCTGAACCTGAATTATCAGGTGCTCGATGCCGAGGGAGCCCAGTCCTACAGCGCCAATGTGGTCACCACCAACGGCGGCTCCGGTTCGGCCGCCCGTGCCACAGCGTTGGTGCCCTGGGCCGCTCGTACCTGGCTCCAACTGGCCGGCGATCGACTGCTGCGGAAGGAGTTTTCCAACGGCCTGCCTGAGTTGGGCAATTTCAACTTCTACGATCCGGCCAACCCCAGTTCCAAGCTGGCCGTGCCGCAGGCCAAGGAGGCGGCCGCTCACGGTATCGCCATCGCCGGGAGCTACTGGGTGACCAATGCCGTGGGATCCCGCGCTCAGAATCAGGTTGTTTCCCTCACCAACCACACCTGGTCGGCCAAGCTGCACCGGTTGCTCCAGTTGGCCGCCAATATTCATGAGGTGCGGACCAATATCGTGGGTGGGCTCAATTCGGAACCCTTCCCCCCGCACGTCTTCCGACCGACTTTTTATCGCGAAGAGCAAGACGACCCGCGCAACCCGGGCCGGAGGCTCTCCGTTGTCCGCTTGGCCGGGCTGGAAGAAGTGACCAATGCATTCACGCAGGTGCTGAACACCGCCTGGACCAACTGGATGGATTTCGAGAACCCGGTGGATGTGGCCAACTTGAGCATCGATCCGTCGCTGCCCACCCGGACCAACGTCTTCGGTATTCCGTACCTCGTCGGCACCAAGCAGAACCAAACCGGTCCCAATGCCTTGGGCTTGCCGAAGTTCAATGAGGCGTTCTGGCAAACCCGAGTTCGCACCGGCCGCCGCTTGATGCTGGAGCGCCAGCCCAATGGAGCCGCCCGCCCCACCAACGAAACCACCTTGAGCGCCCTGGGCGTGGTGAAGTACGGGCAGTACACCTTCCAGGTGGTCAACACCGCGGCGGCCGAGGGTTGGAACTCCTACTTGCAAGCCTTCCCGGCCAATCGCCCGTTGCGGCTCATCGCCACCAACTGGACTGAAGTCAGTCTGTACGATGCCAATTTGGCCACCGCCGCTCAGCCCTTGGGTCAGCCGCTGTTCATCCCCCAACCGCTCAATCCGAACCTGCCGTTGAGCGCCCAGAACCCCATGGTCTTCAACCGGACCAACTACGCGTTGCAAGTGGGTAACGTGGTTCGCATTGGCAATGGCAACACTGGGTACAAGTCTCGATGGGACGCCCAAGAATACATCCCGGCGCTCAACACCAACACCGTCTTCGGCTTGGTGTACAATCCCGTGCTCGGCCGCATCTTCCCGATTTCTGAGACCAACAATCCTCTGGCCATGTTCCCCATGCCGGGCACCCGTCCGGATCGGTTGCTGCCGAAGCTGACCTTGGCGGTGACCAATCGATTGGTCTTTGCCATCGTGGACGACAGTTTCGTTCCGGCTCGCCTGCTCGATCTCGTCAACCTCAAGAGCGGGACTTTGGAAAGCAACTTGCTGGAGAACTTGATGTATACGGCCGACGGCATTCTCCCGGGCATCAGCGGGGACGCCGGTATCGACCAGGGCTTCGACAACACCGGTGGTAATCTGGGCGGTGGAGCGGGCTCGGTGCGACCGCTGCGGATGGCGGAATTGTGGCAGACCAATTTCCTGGCTGGGCGGACCATTCCGCTGGGCTTCGAGAATCAATTCTCCGCCTCATTGAATCCGCTCCGGGTACTGCAGTTCTGGGAAGCACCCGTGGTTCCGGGAATTGTGACCACGGGCGACCCGCGATTGGATGCCAGTCTGGGCCTGCGGGCATTCCTGTATGGCATTAACTCGGTGCCGCGCAGCGCTCAGGTGGTGGCTCGTCGCGAGCTCGACCGATTGCTGGCTTCCGGCGGCAACATCAATGGCAACCGCATCCAGGTCGGTTTCAACCCGGTGGGTGAGATTCACCTGACTGATCGGCGCATGGCCAACGATCCGATGGTCCATTACACGAAGGAAGATCTTCAGCCTGGCGGGGTGGTGTATACTTACCCCGAGGGTTACTGGAAGTTCTACGCCGACGTCTACCACGACCGCCGGCCTGAAATGTTCCGAGGCCTGCAATTGGATCCAGCCATCTCGGAAGGGCGAATCGCCGAGGCCAGCGGCGACTTCCTGGTCACTTATGTGAACCGCACCAATCGTGTTGCGGCCCCCTCCAAGTACATCAATGCCTATGCACCTTGGGGAGTCAGTGCGAATTTGGGCACTGGAATTGTTTCGCCCGCATTAGAC